>DHEX01000037.1 GCA_002400085.1 Clostridiaceae bacterium UBA4839
TTTTAAAATGCAAATAAAGTTCTTTCAGGAAACATGGTTTATTAGGGTCAAGGAAAGCCCTGTAGGCCATGTTTTTTTATTAGAGGTTTGTAAGGATTAAGGGATATGGAATAAGGCTCAAAGTTAGATAAATCAATGGATTAGAAGATTGAATGGAAAAGAAAATGGAAGAATAAATGGACAAAATTTCCCCTTATCCCTAGTTCCTAAATCCTATTATTCCCTAAATCCTAATAGTACTTTATTTTCGTTTTTTGACCTGATTTTCAAGAAATATAAGGACTTTAAAAGACAGGTTCAAGGGAAAAGGGCATAAATGGAAAATTAGGAGTAAGATAACAAGCCAGTAGTATCAAGGGGTTGAGGGGTGTCGATGCAAGGACTTTATTTTAAAAAGGGAAGAAGTTTATTTGAGGAAGACATAGTTAGGAACAAGGATTTAGGGGTAAGGAATATAGGAAATAAAAAGGGCAGGATATAGGGGTTAATTAGTTGTTATAAAGAGAAAATAAAGTAGTGGTATTAGAAGGAATAAGGAATCAGGGATGACATTGGTAATATAGGGCTTAGTCCAGTTTTAAGATTAAAGGGATATGAATGTTAAAGGAAATTTATGAAAGGACTTTATTTACTTTTACTATACAACATGGGCCTTTTTTTCTGTTTCTAAAAATGATATGGTGAAAAATCTCAGAAACAGAAAAGTCCTTGTATTGCAGAAAAGTAGTTACAAAAAGAAAATAAAGTCCTTAGACGGTGTTTTACTCACATTTTTTGATACAAGAATGTGGATAAAGTATATAAAAAACAGAGGGAATGTGGATAAAAGGGAAAATAAATTAGGACATTATTTGCTTTTTATAAGAACTTGGCATGTTTTTTCTGTTTCTAAAATGATGAAGAAGAAATCTGGAAAAAGAAAAAGTGTTTTTATTGATGGTAAAGTTCTTTAATAATGAAAATAAAGTTGTGATATTGGAAGGTATAAGGAACAAGAGGAGGCATTGGGGATAAGGGGTTTGATAGGGTTTTAAGGTATAAGTGGATTGGCATTTGTAGGAAGTTAGTGTAAGGACTTTATTTGCATTTTCATAGAACATGGACTGTATTTTCTTTTTCTAAAACTCATATAAATAATAATTTAGAAACAAAAATGGCTCTTTCATGAAGGATAAAGTTGTATTAAAATGAAAATAAAGTGGTTATTATTGGATGGGTTTTCAATTAATAGATTTGAATAGGAGGATTAAATGAATTATACAAGTCTTGAGTCAAAAATAAAAAACTTAATTGATAGAAAATCAGAAGGGGAATATTGGGATTTTAAACAAGAATGGCATAAAGATAATGAAAGATTATTACATGACATTCTTTGTTTTGCTAATACAGTTCATGATAGGGATTGTTATTTAATAATAGGCGTGTCAGATACTGGTGAAATAGTTGGTGTAAGTGAAGAAAATAGGAGAAAGCAAGTTGATATACTTGACTTACTTTCCAATACAGTTTTTGCTGGAGATAACATTCCTAAAGTTAGATTGAATACAATAAAAATTCAGGGGAAAGAAATAGATGTCTTAACTATATTCAACTCCTATACTGTGCCTTATTACTTGAAGACCAAGTGTAAAAAATATAATAACATTAGAGAGGGATACATATATACAAGGGTTGGCGATAGAAATACCCCAATAAATCAAAATGCAAGCATACAACAAATAGAAATGCTTTGGAAGAAAAGATTAGGGTTAACACAACCTCCATTAATACAGATAGTCAATAGATTAGGGAATAAATTAGAATGGGTGCAGAATGAAGACACCTATTATAATATTTATAAGCCTGAATTCAAATTAGAAATGGAATATGAAGATGAGGATGAAGATGATAGAAATAGCGGTGAATTTTATGTATATTCCCAAGTAAACTCACGATTCATGTACAAAAACCTAAAGATAATATGTAATGGGACAATATTAAAAGAATTTCAAATAGTTGTACTAGATAGTGGACGATATGAAACACCTGTACCTATATGGGGGTTTACTGGATTTGATGAATGGAGGCATGACAATAAATATACATATAAATATTTTTTAAAAGATAGTGTTGATTATAAGTTACAGCAGTTTTTCTTTGATACAGAGAATGAAGAAGAGGTGTATGCAAAACGAAGATTGGATGAAGTAATATTATATTACGAGAATGAGGAAGAAAAATCAGCATTTGAATTTTATGTTGAAAATAAACAAAGCCTAATTGAATCATATGTAATTGAAGCAGATGAAAAATATTATGAAATTGATACTAATAATGAAATGGAAGCAAAGGAATGCAGGCGAAGGTTGTCAACAGGGTTGGCATTAAATAAGGCACTGCAAGAGTTTAGAACATTTTATAAATGATTGGCTTTTATATATTAAGTAACTACTATGATTATATTAATTTATTTGCGTAAATGTTAAAAGATAAAGAATAGATATAGGAGGATTAAAAATGTTTTATAATTATCAGTTAACATTTGAGTTAAATAGAATGGTTGATATTCATGAAAATGATTTTAAATTCACTATTTTAAGAAATGCTTTAGAGAGTATTGGTGATGATAAGAAGAGGCAACTTATTTATGTAATAGTAAATGTATTAAATAATATATGTAAAACAATATATGATATATGTAATGATTTTAATAAAAAGCAGAAAAAACTAATGGTAGATAATTTTTTTGAACAATACCTAAAATATTTGCAACGCTATAGTTTTTTTATTGGGGATATTGTTTCTATATTCAAAGATACATATAGAGAGAATCTTCAGTGCAAAATATTTAATCATTGGAGCAGTATGGTTGAAAAGAAAAGTTGTACTGTTCAGGAGAAAAATTTCCTTGAAGTGTTTGATGATATACATGAAAATTGCATTTCTAAATATGAAGGTATTTTTATAAAAAGATTAGGTGATTTAAAAAATTTATATAGGGCACAAAAAGGAAAGCATTTTGGCAATTATGAAAGAATGATTCCAAAAGAGGAATATGTAAAAAATAAAAATAGGTGGAATCCTGAAGGCGTTGCTTTTCTTTATTTAGGATTGGATGAAGAAGTTAAACAGTATGATGAAGTTGTTAATTTTATAGAAAAAACTTGTTTTGAGGAATTAAGATTAAAAAAAGATGAATATGTAAGTATTTGTAAATTCAAACCTGTAGAAGGCAATGACAAAATTATTAATTTATGTTACGAAGATATAAGTTATGATGAGATAGACAGTATATCAGAGGAATTTATGAATACAATAATTAAGGTAAAAGTGAATGAGATTCTTACCAACAAAAAATACCAAGAGGAAATAAGAATTAGCGAGAAAGAAGAAGTAAAAGAAGAAGTAATTAAGAAAATTATAGAGAAAGAAATGAACGAGAAACAGATAAGGCCTATAATTAGAAAAGAAACAGAAATTTATTTGGGAAATTTAATTATGAAAAGTATTGATGAAGCAGTCTTTCTACCTGTAGATATTAAAGAAGACCCAGAACTTAAAGCATATGTACCATTTCATTATTTAGCAAATTATCTAATAAGTAAAGGTTATTCAGGGATATTATATAGGAGTACACGAATGAATAAGATAGGGTTAAAGGGGAAGAATTTAGTTTTATTTAATAAGGAAGATGCTACATATATACTAAATAGCATGAATGTATATTATTATGATGGTAGAAAGTATGAAAAAGTTTTAAAAGATATTTAGAAAATAAATGGCTAGTTTATATCATACATATAGTGGAATCAAAAACTGAAGATACATTCTAAAATTCTTCAGTAGATGTAGAATAACTCACGTTTGTTGTGGTTTTTTGCTTTTAAAATAAGGTTAAGGTAAAAGGATTAAGGGCATTTTAGGTACGTTACGGGAATACAGAGTACATTAAGTCATTTAAGGTACGTTATGGGAATATAGGGTACATTGCAGGAATCTCATGCTAAGCATAGGAAATTAAATAAACAGGTAAAATGGATTAAGAGTATTAAATATTGTATGTTTTTTTAGAATGCTTTTTTATTTTACTAATTAATTTTGAGGCTCGGCAGCATAAGAATTATCTTTTAATTCTGATTTTAACCTTTTTATGTAACCATAAAGCATTTTAATAATTTCAATTGTTTTAGTATCTAAAATATCATATTTTTCTTTTGAAATATAATTATTCTGAAAAGCAGTAAGAAGATGATTCCTTACTTCTCCTGCACTGCCAAGGGCAGCATTTGCATGGAAGAGTTCCCTTTTAATAAATAGTTGGGTATTTCCTTCTGCAATATTTGCTCCTATGCTGCGGCTTGCTCTAATTATTTGGTCTATTAGCCGATATTGCTCATATCCTGGGAACCCTTTTACCAATTCTCCTATCTCCTGCTCAAGGGCATTCGCCTTTTGCCATACCTTTAGGCTTTTAAAATCCTTTATGACTAAACTTCCATTCATAAAATTCATCCTTTCAAATTTGATTTTTAACATTATACGGAAGGATAGGGATAAGTCAAATTCTGATAGAAGAATTTCTGTAAGGAAATCACTAAAAAGGTATAAGGGTTAAGGCATTAAAGGGTTATGCAAAGTATATACTTGTTCCTTAACCCAATAGACCATTTTCCTAACATTTCTTGTATAAAAAGGGTTGAGGTAAAAGGAAATAAAGAAAAAGTTAAAAAAAGTAGAAATTGGACTTGACTTTGTGCAGAATGATTTATTATAAAATATATGTTTATATTTATTAAGGTATTTTATAATATTTAATCGATAACCTCCATATTATTTAATCTTTTGCTTGCCTGGTCTTGCGGGTAAGCAATTTTTTTGCGAGAAATACTTGAAATTATAATAAATCATTAAATATAAAGAACGATAAGGAACTTAGATTTTATTAAAGAAATGGAGGAATTACTATGGAAAACAGGATTTTATTAGGGCTTGATAATGGAAACAAATGTACAAAGACAAGTGAAGGCTACATCGCCGAGTCGGGATTTACTAAATCTAACAGTGAACCAATCTCAGCGAGCAACTTGTTAATTTATGAAGGTAAGTTTTATAGCATCGGAGGTAATAGATTGAGTGTCCAGATGGACAAGACAGTTAATCAGGATACTTTCATTATGTCTTTGCCCGCAATTGCAGATGCTGTAGATAGGGCAGGGATAGAAGATGAATCAGATGTAATTTTAGGAGTAGGGCTTCCGATTGTCAATTATGGAACTCTTAAGAAGAAGTTTCGGGAATATTTTTTAAGGCAGGATGTTAAATTTAATTTTAACAAAAAAGGCTATACAATTAATATTATTGATTGCAGGGTGTATCCACAGGGGTATGCTTCACTTATTACGGTATTTAATAGTTATAGAGATATATTATGTAATGTTATAGACATTGGTGGTTATACTGTAGATATTTTTAGAGTGGAGAACGGGATAATTGATACTACATCATGTTACTCACTCCCTGACGGAATTATTACGCTAATTGCGAATATACAGCAGGAACTCTTAAAAACAAATATTAGGCTGACCGAAACTCAAGTACAGGATATTATATTAGGAAGAGAGCCTGTTATTTTTGAGGCAGATGTTAAAAAGATAATTAAAGCAATGTCAAATGAGTATGTAGAAAACATATTAGCCAAAATTGAAGAATATGGGTTTGAATTCCGCAATCCTACCATTTTCACAGGTGGTGGAAGTATGCTGCTTCGTAAATATATTGAGGAATCTACAAGAGTAAGATATGCAGATTTTCTTGACCAGTTTGCTAATGCAAAGGGCTATAAAATCCTGTTAGAGCAGGAGTTAAGAAGGTGATTTTATGGCTGTAAGAAGGATTAACTTATCTTTTTCTTTAGAACGGAAGGATGACTTAGAGGTATATAACATACTATCAAAACAAAAATATAAAACAAATTATGTAATAAAGGCAGTATTAAATTATATAGGGAAAAGTGATAAGGGTTTTGATAAGGAAATATTAAAAGAGGCTGTAAAGGAAGCAATAATGGAATGTGATGGGATTACTATAGAGAATAATAGAAAAGATAATGATGGCTGCACTCAACCTGAATTGCCTGAGGATATATTTAATATGCTTGATAATCTATAGCCATTATGAGCAGGAAGTTTAAAACTTTCTGCTTTTTTCTTGGATAATATGCAATAAGTCATAAACCTTCTTAAGTTATAGTTTTACTTTGCCTTGTTCCTTACATTCCTACAAATAAAGGGTTCCCAAACGAACTGGAATAAAAAGTTAGGAACTAAAAGGGACTAAGGCTCTATAAAAGAAATAAAGTGAGTATACCATTTACAAATAATACCTAATATGCTATCCTTAACGTAGACATCCTAGGAAATAGTTAATAATGGGACAAAATAGAGGAAACGGTTGCGTTACTGCAATTCATTTCCTCTGTTTTGCTTTTATATAAAAATATTTTGCATTTTGGAAGAATAACTGAAATAGAAGATTAAAACTCAATTTTAGAAACGATTCCCTTATATAGAGAACTAATAAGAATGAATTATTAGAAAGCAGCCTTTTTATATAGGAATCGGAGCAAATGGATAGGTTTTATGTATTTTTATTACGGAACAAGGGTTAGAAATGGTTTTTGAGGATTATAGGGAAAAAAGTATTTCTAAAACATAACTATAACGAGGGACAGGGGAGATTATAGGTTAAAGGGAATAGGAATCACAGGATATAGTGTTTTGCGAATGATAAAAGTGCCGTTCTTTCTTACCCATTATCTTATTAAAAATCTATATAAAAAGGCTTCCCAGTTTTTTTGCTGGAAAGCCATGAAAGATTAATTAATCAATTTGACATGCATCGAGGTAATCAATCATTTTTTCTATGTTAGGATATTTTTCTTGAAATTGTTCAGGTGCCAGTTCAGGCATTTCTATTGATAGTTGAGTAAGAAGAGCCTTTAATGCCTCTAACAAATCATTTTCACTGCCATAGTTGTATTCATAAACGGTCATTAAAATATCAAAGTAGTAATACAAGTTTTGATATTGAATGGAGTCTTTACCGAAGGCCTTCTCAACATTATTTAATAGGGTTTTAATTTCTGATTCAAGATGCTTATTTTTCATAAAACACCATCTCCTTTCCAAGTTTATGGCATTATAGGAAAGGACAAATATAAAAGTCAACTATTTTTTATTATAAATTAAGTCCTAAAAGGGTATATCTTCAGGCTCAATGAGAATAGGATTTAGATTTTCATCTGTTAAAGTGGATGGTGTGTATTTTTCAGGGTGAAGATATTCATCAAGTTCGAATGGAATATCATTTATAATCTTACCCACTATGTCAATAATATCTTCCCTTGTAAACTTATCATCTATTTCCTCAATTGTATCCATATCAAACCTTTGCTTTAACCAATATAATTGTGCTTCCGAAATATTTATAAAGTAGTATTCGGAATTTTGGGAAGAACCTGTTTCACATGATGCTACTTCATTACGAGAAGGAAGAGGCTCTATATTATTTAGTTTAGTCTTGCTACTACTTGTATTATCCTTAGCATTTTTTATTTTAGGCTCAGCGATAGATGCAATATCTTTTGCCTGATTTAGTTCTTCTATATTTAAATTAGAATTCTGACCTAATTTTTTAAGGAATTTAACTTTTGTAATTTCTTCTTCTATATTTCTAGGGTCTATAGAATATACTTCAGCATTAGTATAGAATCCAGAATTTAAAAGTATATTTAAATCTTCCTTAGAGGCAGGGGAGAAAGTATAAGCACTTTTTTCCCATAAATCAATTAATATTCGTAGTTGGGAATCATCCTGAATTGTGACTGCCACATCAGTTAAATCCTTCCCTTGCCCTGGAAAAGTACGAACAACTTTTATCTTTCTAAATCCATTATTCCATAATTTGTAGGCTATTTGGATGCTATTTAATTGACCAACCCTATTATTATCGTTATCAAAAAAGAGGAGAATTTCAGTATTGCAGCCAAAATAATGTTTTAAGAGATTTATTTGCTCATCAGTCAGATTAGATTGACAAGGAGAAACTGCATTAATATACCCCAAAGTTATCAATTTTAGGCAGTCTGCAATGCCTTCAGTAATCCATAACTTGGATAACTTATTTTCTTTAATTTCATACAAATTAAATAGAAACTGACCTATAGACAAAGGCTTTATACTGTAGTATTGGTATCCATTTTCCTTTGTTTTGAGTTCACCATAATCAAGAATATTTGAATACTTCCCCCATTGCTTACTTTTGCTTTCCTTTTTCTTATATAATACATGTCTACAGTGGAATCCTGCCACTATGCCTGAATCATGGTCTTTTATTGGGAATATTATTCTATCATTAAGCCCATAGAAATTAGGTTTAGTAAGTTTATTTTGACTTTTTCCATCAAAATACATCAACTCGTATTTTTCTAAAATATCTCCAGATAGAGAATACTTTTTCTGCATAAAATCCTGCAATTTATCGATGGAATTAAATTGTTCTTTATTTTGTAAAATTTCATGAAGCAGTATACTATGTTTTGCACCTTCAATTGCCTGGGCATAAGTGTTAAGTTTAATATCTTTTCTTGAAGGTAATTCAATATGGGGCTTATTTGCTTTTTCTTCATACTTTGAGACATTAACTTGTTTCTTTAATTCTGTATTTTCCGATGGAATAGATTGGCAAGGTAATATTGAAATATCATAATAATCCTTTATATTTAGGCTTTTTGTTGCCTTATATCTTTGCATGACTTCCTGCCTTATCTTTTCTTTATAATCATTTATTGAATTAAATCCAAGATTCAGATTAGTAAAATGGATTGCAGCAAATATTTTGGCCTCATTAAGAGCGTTCAAACTATAGCCTTGCATCAAGGAAATAAACTTTAAATAGGTTCCACTGGTTTTGCAGGCAAAGCAGATAAAACTTTTCGCGTCATCATTAAAAATGAACTCGGTTTTATTAGAAGCACCATGATGGAAAGGGCAGACACAGCGCCAGTGTCCGTATTGATATGTCCCATTTAGATTATAAAACTTGACTAAATTTTTCCCAGTTAACTGGGGTGAGATATAAGTGTTTTCAATTTCGTTTAAATAGTTGTAAAGTTGTCCCATTTCGTATTTAATTTTATTTTCAATAATTTCATTAATACCCATTGCCATCATCCTTTCTGAAAAATTTATCATCTATTTTTAGGTTAACACATAAATTTAGCATGAAACTTATTTTGGATTTCTGTTAACGATAGCATCATAATTGAAAATAAGAGTAAATCAAGTTTTTAGATGAAAAGAATTTTTTGAATTTGTAACAAAAATTTAATAAAAAAATCGGCCTAAAAATTTGACTTGAGTTTTTTAGGGCTTATAATAACTGAAGTAATGAAGTAATTAATCATATACTTCATTACGAGAAAGAGGATTAGTTAAACTTCCTTTTTCGTAATGAAGTATGGATAAAAAGTAATTCAATAATTACTTCATTACATAGATAAGTATTAGAACGCAAAGATATTTGAAATAATTAAAAGACCTTAGTATTTAAAAATAAATTCTTGAAATGTCTCATATTCAATACCTAATATGTCTTTAAAATATGTAAGGAGGTATATTAGGTATGGATAATATAAAGGTTCTTAAGGTTGCAGGAGATAGCAATATCAATGCTGTCATGGATGCAGCGATTAAAGAAATAACGGAAAGTTCAATAGTAAATATAGATTGTATAGGCGTAAAGGCTAGTTACCAAGCGGTAAAAGTTTTAATTTTGTTAACAGAAAGGTTGGTAAAATCGGGTTATAAGTTTTATATAAGGCCTTACTATGTAAAGGTAGATACGCTAACAAAGGAGAATGATACTATTGCTAAAACGGCTATCCGTTGGACTATAATTGCAAAAAAGAAATAATATTAGTTCTTGTACAGCCAACTAAATATGGACATAAAGGCATATAGCAGAAAAGGGCACACTTTTCTTATACTGCATCCAGAGGGATAAGGGAGTGCGCTTTTTTGTCGCATGAAAATGCATCAAAGTCCTTGTACCTTAAGCCTTTATCCTGACTCCACTAATATACATAATTATAGGATTAAAGGTTTAAGAATATAAAAAAATAAACTTGACATAGATACCCAATTATATATAAGGTATGCCCGTCTAATAGTGGTTTTATCATAAAGCATTCCTTTTATGGAACTGTCTACTTTTTTTAAAGTAGGCAGTTTTTTAATGCTAAATTAAAAACAGCATGGTTAGCAAAGGGGGAATAAAAATTTTTTGAAAATATGTAAAAATGGGGCTAAAGGTCCATGAGAAACTGATGCTGCTATTTTTTATGTGTTATGCTAAAAAATATAAGGGGGAAAAACAATATAGTTTAAAAAAACTTAAAAAAACATGTGTTATGCTAAAAATAGAGGGTCGTGAAAGGAGATGATTCTATGATGGGGATTAGGGCACCAAGTTACCAGAAAAGTAAAAAAGGCATTTTGCCGAATGCCTTTTTACAGTGGGAATTTAATAAAAAATAAATTTATTAATAATATTATATCAAAAAGCAAGAGAAAAATGAAATATGATTTCAATATTAAAAAATAAGAAAAGAGATGTATTATATGTATATAAATAATATTTTTTCAAAATCCAGTATTTCTTTTATGGCTATTAAGAAACATTTTGAATATGATTCTACTAGAATGGATGATTGTTTTAAAGAAAAGGGAATGTATCCGAGATTTACAGTAAAGCCTATCTATGATGACTTTAGAAATTATTTACTAACTTTAGGGAATGTACCATATTCCCCGTCTACTCCATATAGTGAAGTTGCAAAATATGCAGGTAAAAATAATAGGGAATATTTAAATAATATTATTAATAATTATGCTAATATCCGATTAACAGGTGGCTTTGTAAGATATTTAAATAGCGACAATGAAGAAAAGGTGCCAGGTAAGTTTTTAGTATACAATGGCGAAGTACTCTCAAACAAGGTTGTTGATTGTGATGGAATTAAAAGTGAATACTTCTATAGATTGCATAGTGGGAGACTCAATTTTGTTGACGACAGTGATAGTGATATTGATTTGGTTAATAATTTTATTATTAAAAATAGAAATAAAGATGAAAAAGATAATGATGGTAAATCAGATTGTATTACTACATCTTTTTATCTGGCTGTAAAATTTAAACCAGGACTGATAATGGGAACACAATTAGGCGATTATGTTATTAATAAAGATGATAATAGCAAGCATAAATTTTATATAGATTTATCAGACTTGATGAAAGAAAAAGGACGTAGTATAGAATCCATTTATTACTATACATCTGGTGATATTGAATTAAAAATGGATAATGAGAATATTAAAGAAATTAAAGAAATCGAACCATTGTTTCAAAATATAAAAATTAATAGGCTTTATTGCTGATAATTGATAAGTGGTCCAAACTAAAGCACACTCTTTAAAGGATGTGCTTTAGTTTATAATAGATTAATAGCCGATAAAAATATCGTAATCCTGTTGAGGTTTATAAATACATACCTTAAAATGGAATTAACAGTATTTGGACAAAGGGGTGATATCTATGGAAAAAGAATCTAAAGACACAAAGAAAATAACAAATGTAGAAAATATAATAGAAGCCCATAAAAGAGCGATAAGACTGGTACCTGTAAATTGGAAAGGCAGAGAATTAAAAATACCTATTTATTATAGTATGAATGCTGCAAATACTTATGAAAAGGCTTTCGAAAAAACAAAGAATTATAGAAAATCGTTCTGTACAATGGCTTTGGAGATAATCAACAATAATAAAAAAGTTATTTACCAAGAAGATGACTTCCCTATTCTTAATTTAGAAGATATAGAGGGTTTATCAGATAATGACTTGCAAAAAGTAGGGGAAGAAATCATAAATGGTTCAGACTATTTAAAAGGATTTGCCGAAGAAGTATCTGAAGAAGCAGATGACTTCTTCAAAAAATTCTATTTGATACATAAAAAAGAAATAGAAAAGTATGGAGAACATACGAAAGAAATAGTAGGGCATTTAAAGCCTAAATTAGGTTTTGCTGACTACTATAAGAACTTATTGCCAGGCATGGAATTAACATTAACATCAAAAATAAACACAATAAGATACCCTTTGATTGATATGGGAATATATCAAAACACTATAGGAAATTCTGCGTTTATGGAACTCGCTGCTACCGCAAGTAAGATGGAGAATATGATAGGTACATATATGGAAGTTATTAACCCAATGCAAAGGAACATAAGTGAATCTATAATAAAAGCACAGTACGCATTAGCACCAACAATGGGTATTGTTAATGAAACGATTAAAAACTATTACTCTGAAATAAATACCATAAGGGATATATTGCAACCAATAAATATGGAATATGTTAAAACGACATTAGAAAGTCAAGAAGCACTTAGGAATGCCATGAATAATGGAATTCAGAGCAATATACAAGTATTTGGAGCAGAATTAAATAAGATACTTAACTTTACATATAATGACAAGTCATTTAATTTCGTAAATGTGCAGCAGGATATTATTGACAAAATGAGACCGTTTTTGCTTGAGGCACAGCAAATTCTGTTTGCAAGAAAAAATATTAGTGACAATTTAAATAAGAAGGCAAAAACCATGCACGAATTTGGATGGTGGTTTATCAATTCTCTTCCCATAGAAATAATTAACTATATCTATAAAAATAAAGAAACTCTGAAGCAGGAAGATGTAGATAAAATAATATCCAATTATTATGAATCTGATGAATGCAAAGAACTTGAAGAGATAATAAACGGATGGAATGAATTAGATTATTTTAGCAAATGGGAAAATAAGGTTAGAGATGCTTTCCATGCCCATAAATTAGGAATGTATTCCCTATCAGTTCCAGTGTGGGCACTAATGATGGAAGGCATCATTCGAGACTTTATGAGGGGGAATTATGGTATAACGGCATTTAAATTTAGTACCTTGTATGACAATTTTAAAGAGAAAGCAAATGAGTTAGATAGATTTATTGTTAGTTATGCTTTTAATTGCATAGATTCATTCTATATCAGATTTAATCCTGAAAATCCAGATGGGGCATGTGATTTTAGCAGAAACAAAATATTTCATGGGCAGGCTATTAACTATGATACTGAAATAAATTCATTAAAATTGATGCTGTATTTAGATGAACTATTCTATATAGAACTGTCCTTGAAAAATCCTATTAGTGCATAATAAAGAACTAATTATACATGCCTTTGACATGTTTCTTTATATACAGCATTGCATCCTTTATAACATGCAATATGCAAAGGAAAACCTAAAAGGATATAGAATATTAAAGTATAGATGATATAATTTGGTATGTAGATATTAATATCTAACTTAATGAGTTAAATTGAAAAATACATAGGAGTGGTAGATTTGATTAATTTTCAAGATAAAATTAACTTTATATGGAGTATAGCAGAACTTTTAAGAGGCCCATATAAAAAAGAACAGTACGGGGATGTAATCTTACCTATGGCTGTCCTTAGAAGGTTTGACTGTGTTCTTGCAGACACTAAAGAGGAAGTACTTAAAAAGTATGGAGCATTAAAGAGGTCAGGGCTTCAAAACGTAGACCCTGTTTTAAATAGGATTTCAAATCAGGAATTCAATAATACCAGTAAATATGATTTTGAAAAATTATTGGCTGAGCCTGATAATATTGCAAATAATTTAAGAAATTATATTAATGGTTTTTCAAAAAATGCCAGGGAAATCATAGAGCATTTTGACTTTGATAAGCAGATTACAAAACTTAACGATAATGACCTTTTGTATCTTGTGGTATCTGAATTTAATAAAATAGATTTGCATCCTGATGTAGTAAGTAACACAGAAATGGGATACATATTTGAAGAACTGATAAGAAGATTTTCTGAACATGCAGAGGCAGGAGACCACTACACACCTCGTGAGGTTATAAGGCTTATGGTAAATATTATCCTAAACGAAGATAACGAGGAACTAACCCAGCCAGGACTTGTTACAACTGTTTACGACTGCTGTGCAGGGACTGGAGGTATGCTTTCAACTGCAGAGCAGCACTTGAAAGAATTAAACCCTGGAATACAAGTAGAATTATTTGGGCAGGAGATAAACCCTCAATCTTTTAGTATCTGTAAATCTGATATGCTTATAAAAGGGCAAAATGCAGATAACATCATTTTAGGAGATAGTTTTACAGAAGACGGGCACAGAGGCGCAACTTTTAGGTATATGCTTACTAATCCGCCCTTTGGCGTGGAATGGAAGAAAGCAGAGAGGTTTATTCGTGATGAGTATGAGAAAGATGGATTTGATGGCAGATTTGGTGCAGGGCTTCCCAGAATATCCGATGGTTCTCTTTTATTTTTACAGCACTTAATATCTAAAATGAGGCAAGATGAAAAAGGCAGCCGTATTGCCATTATATTTAACGGTTCACCATTATTTACTGGGGATGCAGGTTCAGGAGAGTCAGAGATAAGGCGATGGATAATAGAAAATGATATGCTGGAAGGTATTATTGCACTGCCCGACCAGTTATTTTATAACACGGGGATTTCTACTTATATTTGGATAGTAACCAATCGTAAGAACAATGATATAATGAAAGGCCCTGTAAGGACAAGAAAAATACAATTGGTCAATGCAGTAGATTTCTATGAAAAAATGAGGAAAAGCCTTGGTAATAAGAGAAATGAAATCAGTGAGGAACAGATAAAAGAAATTACGAGGATATATGGGGAATTTAAAGAAAATGAATACTGCAAGATTTTTGATAATGACGATTTTGGTTATCAAAAAATAGTAGTGGAGAGACCTTTAAGACTTAACTTCCAAGTAACTGAAGAAAGGATTAATAATTTATACAATGAAATGGCTTTTAAGAAACTTGCTGAATCGAGAAAGAAAGGTGCAGCAGGGCTTCAAGAGATAGAGGAAGGCAAGAAAACTCAAATACAAATAATAGAGACCTTAAAAACAATGGATGCCAATGTTCTTTATAAAAATAGGAATACCTTTACTAAGGTGCTTAAAAAGACTTTTAAAGCAGCAGATGTTGATTTGAACAGCCTGCTATTAAAGGCTATATTATCTGCTTTATCTGAAAAAGATGAAGCAGCCGATATTTGTGTAGACAGTAAGGGGAAACCAGAGCCAGACACAGATTTAAGGGATACGGAAAATGTACCTTTGAAAGAGGATATTCATGAATATTTTGAACGTGAAGTAAAACCTTATGTACCAGATGCTTGGATAGACGAAAGCAAGACTAAAATAGGATATGAGATACCTTTTACAAGGTACTTTTATAAATACCAGCCTCTAAGACCTTCGGAAGAAATTGCAAAGGAGATTAAGGAACTTGAGGAGAGTATTCAGGAGAAGTTGAAGAAGGTGATGGGGGATGAGTAAATATAGGAGATATGAGAGATATAAGGATTCAGGAATTGAGTGGATAGGGGAGATACCAGAAGAGTGGGAAGTAGTAAAAATTAAGCACCTTACTAGAGTTAAGAGGGGAGCATCTCCTAGACCAATAGATGACCCAATATACTTTGATGATGATGGAGAGTATTCTTGGGTAAGGATATCTGATGTTACTGCATCTAAAATGTACTTAAACGAATCTACGGAAAAGTTATCTGCATTAGGTGCAAGTTTAAGCGTGAAATTAAACCCAGACCAACTATTTATCAGTATCTGTGCTACGGTGGGCAAACCATGTATTACAAAAATAAAATGTTGTATTCACGATGGTTTTGTTTATTTTCCAGACTTTAAAGGTGACAATAGATTTTTATATTATATTTTTGAAGCGGGCGAGGCCTATAAAGGTTTAGGTAAGTTGGGAACACAGTTGAATTTAAACACTGATATAGTAGGTGGAATAACTATTGGGTTTCCCCATATGAATGAACAAAAAGCCATTGC
>DHEX01000130.1 GCA_002400085.1 Clostridiaceae bacterium UBA4839
CCTTTTTTTTCAATAAGTTCTTTATGAGTTCCTTCCTCCTCTATCCCCTTTTCAGTTAAAACAATAATTCTTTTTGCATTTTTAATAGTTGTTAATCTATGGGCAATGATAAAGGTTGTCCTATTCTTTGAGAGAAGTTCAACTGAATGTTGAATAAATGCTTCACTTTGATTATCAAGAGAAGAGGTAGCCTCATCAAAAATAAGTATTGGAGGATTCTTCAAAAACATTCTTGCAATTGAAATTCTCTGCTTTTGTCCCCCTGAAAGCTTTGCTCCCCTTTCTCCGATATAAGTATCATATCCATCCTCAAGTCCCATAATAAACTCATGCGCATTGGCAAACTTAGCGGCTTGCAGTATTTCATCCTCTGAAGCATCAAGCTTACCATATGCAATATTTTCTTTTATAGTCCCGCTAAACAAAAATACATCCTGCTGAACTATTCCAATATTTTCCCTTAAAGATTTTATTTTAATATCCTTAATGTTTTTCCCATCCACTAAAATTTCTCCGCCATCTATTTCATAAAACCTTGGAATAAGGCTGCATAGAGTTGTTTTACCAGCACCCGACGGTCCAACAATAGCAACAGTTTCACCTGGGTTTATATGAAGATTTATATCTTTTAAAATACTTTTATTGTCATCGTAGCTAAACTTTACATCCTTAAAATCTACTTCACCCTTTACATTGTTTATATCTACAGCATCAGGGGAATCTTCTATATCTGGTTCTATTTCCATAACATCAATAAATCTACTAAAACCAGCCATACCCCTTTGATATTGCTCTATAAAATTAGCAAGTCTTTTAACTGGCTGTAAAAATTGATTTACATAAATAAGATAGGCAACCAAATCTCCTGAAGAAATCTCACCTTTATAAACAAAATATCCGCCAAAAGTAAGAGTGATAACTGTTAAAAGATTTGAAAAAAAGTTTACCCCACCTGAAAATATTCCTAAATACTTTACAGATTCTCCTCTTAATGTTTTATAAGTGCTGTTTTCTTCATCGAATTTTTCAATTTCATAACCTTCATTAGTAAAGGATTTAACAACTTTAATACCAGATAAGCTATCTTGAAGCTGCCCATTTACATTTGCAAGGCTTTCTCTTGTTTTTCTAAAATTGCCTTTCATTTTGCCATTATAGTGAATGGCAAAATAAATCATAAAAGGAATTACTGAAAATATCATCAGCGTTAATTTTATATTCATCCTAAACATAAGTATAAAAGAACCAACGAGCATAACAGTTGAAATAAAAAGATCCTCAGGCCCATGATGAGCCAGCTCAGATATTTCATTTAAATCATTAACCATCCTTGACATAATATGCCCTGTCTTTGTACTGTNNAAATGTCCATAATAACCAACTATATACTCCATTATAAATCTTATTATATATAAAATTAAAAGTATAATTCCAAACTTATAAATAAGATTTATTTCCTTGTTAGGAATTAAATCATTAATAAACCTTCTTGTAACCATTGGATATACTAGATCTGTAATAGAAATAAGAAAAGCACATACCATATCAAGAATAAATAAGCCCAAATGCGGCTTATAATAGCTCATAAACTTTTTTAGCATAATACCACCCCACCAATTCCTTTTAATCTTCAAACCATATCTGTGACTCTGTTTCTCTACACCATCTTACATTTATACATGCTGCCATATCCCTTGGGCAAAACTTACATATACAGTTAGTATCGTTACCATCACATTTTTTATTTTTAAAGTCGGGACACTTTTTACAATTACTGTTTATTACATTACTCAATAAAATCACCTCACAAGCTGCTAAATACATATTTATATAATAAAATTAATGCATAATAAATTGGTTGATGAATTAAATAAATAAATAAAGATTTTTCACTTATTTTCCTAATAAAATTTGAATATAGTTCTTTTTTAAAAATGCTTTTTCTCTCTTTATAATAATTTCTAAATACTAAAATTCCCAATATATAAACAGATAAATATGGAATTAAAGGATAATAATCAAAAGAATGAAATCCCCTATATTTAAATCCTAAAGGAAGAAGATATGGTATATTGATTGTTATATTTTCTATATAAATCCCTGTAATAACACATGCAAGTCCTATCAAAAGCAAAGTTAAATTGTCCATTTTTCTAAGTGCAGGAGAAATTATCATACAAACTCCTAAAAAATGAAGAATACCAAACCTGATATACATATCTTTAAAAAATATAAAAGATACAAGGGTTACAAGCATTCCACAAGCTAAAACTTGTACCCCTCTTTTAATAGGATTTTTGCTTAATCCACTTGATACTCCTGAAATAAACATAAATATTATTGCAGAAGAAATTCCTATAATATACCAATGGAATTCTTCATAATTTACATCAACGTTTAAGTATTCTTTTAAATCAAATACTAAATGATATATAAGCATTAAAATAATAGCAATAAATCTTAGCGCATCCACCTCCCATATTCTTTTTTTATCCATCGTACACCTCTAATTATACTTCTAAAAATTTACCTTTATATGTTTTTTTATCATAATTTTTAAAATTATTATGAAAATAAACTATAGCAATTATATATAAAACAGTGGTTATATAATATGGTATTTCATAGCCTATATCGCCAAGCTCTTTCATAATAACCCCAGCTATTGCAGCGCTTATTGCCCTGCTCAAATTTGATGATAGATTCATAAGACTTGAAAGTAATGGCCTTTGCTCACTTTTTACTATTTCCATAGACATATTATTTATAACCGGACCAGCCATATTCATTAATGCACTTCTCATGAAAAATGCCACAGCAACTACTGTTATACATGAAGGTGCAGCAATCATAAGTAAAAATGGTATTGAAGATGCCTGGCAGAAATTAATTGTCTTTACCTTACCATATTTTTTTGCAAGAATAGGTGTAATAAGACCTCCAAATCCCATCCCAAGTTGGGAAAGAGACATTATTATTCCCATCTGATTTGTGTTAATGTTAATTTTATATTTTAAATAAACATTAAAATAAGGAACTACAAGCCCCGCCCCAAATCCAATAATAAAATTAAATATTAAAAACTCCTTTACACCTTTTTCGTTAAATACTGTTATAGATTCTTTAATTCCAACATGTCTTAGGGCCTCAACTTTTTCTGTGTTTTCTTTAATCATAAGGGCAAATATAACTGATATGAGACCTACAAAGCCTGATGTGATTATGCTTATTCTATATGCCGAAACTATATTCATCTTCTTTGTTAATGCTTCAGTAATACTCCCAAACATATAATATCCAATCATTACAGAAAAATTATTAACTGCATAAGCAAAACTAAAAAGCTTTATTCTTAATTCATTTTTACTATTTTCCATTAAAAAAGGTGCTTCAGTGACTGCGAGAAGAGCATTTGAGGCTCCTTGAAGCACGCTGAATATAAGAATTAACCATTTATTTGTAAAAACTCCTTGAAGTATTATACATATAGTTACCAAAAACATTGAAGTAACTATGGATCTTTTTTTCCCTATTTTATTTACTATAATAGCACAAGGAAAAGCTGCTAGTGCTATTGCAAGAGTTTTTGTGCTTATTAAAAGGCCTAAAAAATCTTCACCAATTTTTAGTTCCTTTATATATACTCCTTGAAGCATATTAATAGAGCCTAAGGCTATATAAAAGAATACCAGTGCATGTAAATAATTCTTAGCATTCTGGTTAATAGCAGTTTTATGCCTGCGCCTGCGCCTAGTAAAGCTATGCAATTTTACCCCCCCCTAAACAATGTAAGTTAAGCAGTAAACCTTAATAAATTAATGTTCAAAAATTACAAACGTCAATTTATTAAGTAAAAATGCATTAAATAAACTCGCAATTATCATTCTACACTAAATTTGCAAAATTATAAAGTTAGTATAAAATTTAACTGGCTTTTACCTTTTCACTCCACTTACCACATCTATCGCCAAAAAAACCTATAGGCTTATTTTCTCTTAACATTTCAACAACTTCGCATCTATTAGAACATCCGCTGCAATCAATAGTCTTAGTATTAAAGCTTAAATCTGCTATATTAAATCCTAAGAACTTAGTTTTATTCCCTTTTTCGTAATACTCCTTTGCAAGTATTGCACTTCCTACTGCTCCCATGTAACTATAGTATTCTGGTACATAAACCTCAAAACCAAGTGCATTTTCAAAAGCTTTCTTCATACCTGCATTTGCTGCAACCCCTCCCTGGAAAAAGACCTTTTGCTTAATTTCTTTTCCTTTTGCAAGATTATTAAGATAGTTTCTTACCAATGCTTCACAAAGCCCACTTATTATATCTTCCTCACAATATCCAAGCTGCTGCTTATGTATCATATCAGATTCTGCAAACACAGCACATCTTCCAGCAATTCTAACTGGGCTGTCAGATCTTAATGCATATTCCCCAAATTTATCTATAGGTATTTCAAGCCTTTCAGCCTGCCTGTCTAAAAATGAACCTGTCCCAGCTGCACACACTGTATTCATAGCAAAATCAGTTACCACGCCGTCTTTAAGCGTTATTATCTTTGAATCCTGACCTCCTATTTCAATTATGGTCTTAACGTCTTTATCTATATATAGTGCTGCAACTGCATGAGCTGTAATTTCATTTTTCACCACATCTGCACCTATAACATAACCTGCAATCTGTCTTCCACTCCCTGTAGTTCCTGCTGCTAAAATCTCTTCCTTTTTATATTTTTTTAATTCTCTAAATCCATCCTGAATTGCTTTTATAGGTCTTCCTTTTGTTTTTAAATAAACTTTATCTATAATTTTAAAGTTTTCATCAATTAAAACAATATCTGTACTTACTGATCCCACATCAACTCCAAGATAATACATTATTACTTTTTCTCCTTTCGAGTAAATCTAAAAATGCTTCTATTCTTGTCATATACCCTGTCTCACCTGTCATCTCATCTACAATTAAAGTCATAACAGGCATATTTAAATCCTTTGAAACCGTTGGCAAAATCGACTTTGAAACGATTTCAGGCATACATCCTAAAGGAAATATTTGAATTACACCATCGCATCCTTCCCTTTTGCTTAGAACTGTTTCTCCAACACATTCCCTTCCATGCCCCCCAATATAAAGAGGCAAATATTTTCTTGATGCTAATCTTATATCAAGGGACTGCATATTTATAGCAGACATAATTGTATTTTTAACCCACCAGCTTGGCGATAATTTTCTTTTAATACAGACGCCATAGTCCATTAGTTTATCTTCTATATAAAGGTTTGAAAATGGTTCTGCTATTGTGTATATCTCACCTACAATTCCAACAGTGATAGGCTTTTTATTTAAATCTATCGGCACCGATTTAATCTTTCTTTTGTATTCATGGAGCCTTTTAACTACCTCTTCAGGGTTATTTATACTATAAATTTCCCTTTTGCAGCTGTTTAATATTTTCTTGCTCTCCCCCTTATTTATTTCATACCCACATTTAATATGTGCTATTTTTTCAATATCATCTATAAGATTTATAACCTTTAATCCATTTAATGCTGCTTCAATTTGCTCATTATTACTTTTTGAGCTGGCATTTGATATTAAAGATACCCTCCTTAAAAACTCCTCTTTTCCTATAGCCTTTGGAGCATCAAAAACAATAAAATCTACATCATAACCTAATTTTTTTAATATATCCATTTGAAGTTCACAGTATTCACCAAACCTGCATGGCCCACAGCTCCCTGTAGTTAGTACAGTGTCTGCACCTTCTTTTATTCCTTGAATATAATTTCCAATCATAATTTTAAATGGAAGACACATTTCTTCTGGGGAATAATATGATCCAATTTCAAGTGCTTCCTTATTGCATAAAGGTGGAACTGCATAATCAATACCAAGCCCATCAAAAGCTGCCTTAGCTGCAAAAAATGTGTTCCCAAAGTGTGGAAATGTAACCTTCAACTTAACTTCCTCCTCAACAACATATCGGAAAAAGCTTCTATTCTTGTATTAAAACCTACTTCTCCAGTATGTTCATCAACTTTCAATATTAAGAATGGGAAATCGCCTACATTATTTTTTATAAGCTCAATTAAAACTGAATCAATCCCACAGCCAAAGGATGATACATATACAATTCCATCTACTTTCCGATTATCAGCTAAATATACTGTAGATCCATAGGTATCTTTCGTAAAAGTCCAAAATGGTCTTTTAAATAATTTATCTACTTCATAATTAATGTCATCTTTACTTACAAATTCTTCTGTAATTACACCAATGCCAAGATTATTTAACTTTTTAATTACATTCATATTTAAAAAGCTGTCATTTACGCTATAAGGATGTCCTGCAAGAACAACCTTAGTTTTGTATCCTTCATCATTTACCCCGCAAGTATATTTTTCCTGCTCTCTTAAAGCATTATCAAATGCTCTTTTAATTTTTATTTTGTTCTTTGTAATATTTCCTCCTTCCCTATTTGCCCACCTTAATAGTTTTTCTTTATTATTGGCATATATAGGTGTTTTAGTTATTGGGGGGAGATCATAAATACTATTTTCAATCATTTCAGGCAGTCCGCAAAACTTAGGGCAAATGTATTCTTTATCATTAACCCTCATAATTCTTGGAACTAAAATCATGTCACATTTATCCTTTAAATAATAAACATGGCCATGAAAGATTTTTATTGGAAGGCAGGCCTCATCTACACAATATTTTGAGGCATAATCAAGGATCACCTTATTTGTTTCAGGGGATTCAATTATTTCACACCCTAACTCACTATAAAAGGTTTCAAAAAAGGGATTGTATTTATAATACAAAAGAGCTCTTGGAATTCCTACTTTCATTTTTACCTCCTATATTTTTTACTCATTTGTATATTTTCCCCTTTTACCTCCTAAATTATTCAATAAATAAAAAAGCTGGGCATCGAAACTTTTATGGGAAGCTTTGATATTAAACATATTAATTTTTTATAATAATTTTAAATTCTATGGTAACATTTCCATAATTATTGTATATATTAATATTAATCCATGTAGAAAGAGGTGGATTATGGCATATTCAAGCAGAGAACTTCTGGCAAGATTAATAAAATGTGAAGCGGGGGGAGAAGGAGAAAATGGAATGAAAGCCGTAGCTAGTGTTGTAATGAATAGAGTCAATATAAGCTATGGCGAATATTTAAAGACCGGCCAGGGTGATTTAAGAAAAGTAGTTTTTCAGCCCTTTCAATTCACATGCACTTTAACAACACTTGATGGTCAGGTTAACCCACAAACCATATATGCTTCTGAACCTGACGAATTACATTATCAAATTGCAGATTGGGCTTTATCCGGCAATAAGCTTTGGGGAGTAAATTCTGCCCTCTGGTATTATAATCCTTTTAGCCCAAATTGTGCCACGTATTTTCCAGCAACTAAAACTGGTGTTTATGTTACAAGAATTGTGCAGCATTGTTTTTACAATCCAACACCACTTTATGCCCAAACATGATTAGGAGGTTTTTTATGTCAAAACAATATGACTTTAGTGAAATGGCATTTCCATGCGGTTTTGCCCCAATGTATGTTTATCCATATGCTGATGATTTACGTACTGATGACTTGAATGATGATGATTTACGTGCTGATGGTAAAACACCATCTGTACCTCAACCATCTGCCCCTCAACCACCTCAATCTGAAATGCAGCCGCCAATATTTGATATTAACTATACTCAAGGTTATTTAAGAACACAAATTGGTAAAAAAGTAAAAGTCATTTTTTTAATTGGGACAAATTTATATATTGACAGAGAAGGCGTACTTACTGAGGTAGGAATAAGCTATATTATTTTAAAAAATGAAACTACAAGGGTTACAGAGCTTTGTGATATTTACTCAATAAAATTTGTACAATTCTTTTAATTTAAGGAAGGAGCGCGTTTTCGCGCTCCTTCCGATTTTACTTCCTTGGAGGTAACTCCCCAAAATATTCATAATAATAGCATTGAATTCTGCCATTGTATAATTTCCTGTTTTTATCAGCTTTCCTCCCGAAAAGATTTTGAAACTCATCATAGGATGTTAGTATGAAATAAGACCATTCATTAAGATTTGAAAATACCTTTCCCATGGTTTTGTAAAGCTCTTCAACCTGCTTTTTTTCACCTAATCTTTCTCCATAAGGTGGATTACATATTATACATCCATATTTTTTTTGAGAACTAAAATCCTTAACATCAAGCTTTTGAAAAGCAATTAAATCTGACACTCCTGCTTTTAATGCATTTTCTCTGGCTGTTTTTAAAACACTCCCATTAATATCAGAAGCAAGGATTCTAAACTCCTCATTATTTATGCTGCTTCTTGCCTCATCCCTGACTTTATCCCAAATTGATTTGTTAAAATTAGGCCACGCCTCTCCTGCAAACTCTCTATTTATTCCTGGTGCAATATTTTTTCCAATAAGTGCGGCTTCAATTGGAATAGTCCCAGAACCACATAAAGGATCTGAAAGGATTCTTGATGGCTGCCATCTGCTTAAAAGTACCAATGCTGCAGCAAGTGTTTCTTTTAAAGGAGCCTCACCTGCTATTTCTCTGTAACCTCTTTTATGTAATGCTGTTCCAGAAGTATCAATTGTAAGTTCTGCCATATCCTTTAAAAGGGAAATTTCAATTTTATATTCAGGCCCATCCTCTTCAAACCAGTTTATTTTATATTTGCGCTTCATAGCTTCAACTACTGCCTTTTTAACAATAGACTGACAGTCAGGAACACTAAATAAAGTTGATTTAACAGACTTACCTAAAATATGCATAAATCCATTTTTAGGGATAAAATCCCCCCATTCTATTGCCTTAGTGCCTTGAAAAAGTTCCTCAAAAGTCTGAGCTTTAAAGCATCCCACTCTAATAAGGATTCTATCTGCGGTTCTAAGCCACATATTACACCTCGCAATATCCTCCTCAGTTCCGCTAAAAATAACTCTTCCATTTTCAACTTTTAAATTATCATACCCAAGGTTTTTAAGCTCTAAAGCAGCTATTGACTCTATACCAAAAGTAGTTGTTGCAATTATCTCATATGTCATAAAAATACTCTCCTTTTATCTTATTCAACTAAGATTATATAAACAATTAAGCTTTTTTACAACAAAGACTTATTGTGATAAAATAATTTTGAGGTGATTTTTATGGGAGAAGCAGTATTAAATTATTTTATATATAATGAAAATATATACGAAACCAAGGACTTTGAAAAAAAATACAAAGCTATTAACCCATCTGTATATGAGGTAATTAGAATAAAGGATGGAAAGGCCTTGTTTTTGGAAGAACATTATGAGCGTTTTATTAATTCCTTAAAGCTTTCAAAAAGCAGCTTAGAAATTCCTATATCTGAAATAAAGAAGAGCATAAATAAGCTAACTGAATTAAATAAAATATCAAATTATAATGTAAAAATAGTTTTTAATAATTTAAATAGTAACAGTATAAATAAATACTATTTCTTTATAAAAACTTCCTACCCCACAAATGAAATGTACGATGAAGGAATAAAAACTCTTACATATAATGCAATTAGAGAAAACCCTCATGCTAAGGTAATTAATCAAAGCTTAAGAGATAACGTTAATGCTTTATTAAAGGAAAAAGACTGTTATGAGGCACTTTATATAAATGATAAAAATGAAATAACTGAAGGAAGCCGCTCAAATACTTTCTTTTTAAAGGGAAAGAAGGTGTACACTGCACCAGCTAAAGATGTGCTTCTTGGGGTTACAAGACAGCGTATAATAAGGCTTTGCAGAGAAAATGGAATAGAAGTTATAGAGATGCCTATAAAATTAAACGAAATTAATAAATTCGATGCCGTATTTATGAGCGGAACATCTCCAAAAGTTTTGCCTATAAAATATATTGATGATATAAAATATGATACAAAATATCCACTTCTATTAAAAATAATGAAAATATATGACGATGAAATAAATAATTACCTAAAAAAATAATGGGAGCACAAAGCTCTCATTATTTTTTTCATAATCCATGCCCTATAAGAACCAATCCATAGATACAGCAGCTGTAATGCCACCTGAATGATAGTAGAGCATTACGGATGCTATGCTATAGAATAAAAAATTTAAATAAAGAAAAAAGGGCTTGCAGTAATACTCCAAGCCCTTTTAACTAAGTTTTATGTCTGATCCAGCCCTTCTAAAACGCTGTCGAAAACATTTATTCTGCATTTTCTGCCATCCCAGTTTTTACATGTTTCACAGCTGATGCCTGTTCCTCCCAAGGATGAGGTTGTTCCCTCTCCATCATAGTAATCACAGCTCAAACCTACAAGCTTAAGCTGGTCTACACTTGCCATCATATCACCTGATTTCTAAATAATTATATTTTTATTATCTGATAAAATATAATTATTATGCATCTTTCGATAAAAAAATATATTCCATTCATTTCCCCATTCGCAAAGAAGCTCTAATGATGAAAATATCTGTAGGGAGCGGTCTTGACCGTTCCGCCGTTTGACGCTCTGAATTTGGAGAGCAGAACGGTGCCAACATTCAAATAAACAAAATAGACCCTGCTGAATTTTGCAGGGTCTATTTCTATTTTTAATATTCTAATGCTTTTTGTGCAAGCTTTTTACATTCTTCATAGGTAGTGTTCCTGATAATATCTTTAACCTCTAAAATTGAACTAGCACTCATGCTGAAAGCATCAAGTCCAAGCCCTAACAGTATTTTTGCAGCATCAGGGTTTGAAGCCATTTCACCGCACATTGCAGTATACTTGCCATATTTATGTGAAGCATCAATGCAGTTTTTAATAAGTCTTATAACAGCAGGGTTAAAATAGTTATAATATTCCTTAACACTGTTATTTCCTCTATCTGCAGCCAAAGTATACTGAGTTAAATCATTTGTGCCAATACTAAAAAAGTCAACATACTCAGCAAGCTTATCTGCCATTATTGCTGCTGATGGAATTTCTACCATTATTCCTACTTTAACATCCTTTGAATAAGGAATATTATCCTTTTCAAGTTCCTTTTTTGCTTCATCTAATATTTCATTTGCTCTTAAAACTTCTTTTAAATCAGAAATCATAGGATACATAATGCTTACATTCCCATAAACTGCTGCACGTAAAATAGCTTTAAGCTGTGTCTTAAACATATCAGTTCTTTTAAAGCAAAGTCTTATAGCTCTGCACCCAAGGAATGGGTTTGCCTCTTTTTCCATATTAAAGTATGGAATATCTTTGTCACCGCCAATATCAAGAGTTCTAATAGTAACCCTTTTCCCATTCATTGCAGATACAACTTCTTTATACTGCTCAAATTGCTCATCCTCTGTAGGATAATCATCTCTATCCATATATACAAACTCTGTTCTGAAAAGTCCTATCCCCTCAGCATCATTCTTTAATACTGTCTCCATATCATTTGGTGTTCCAATGTTTGCTTCAAGGAGAACCTGTTTCCCATCTAACGTTACAGCAGGTAAATCCTTTAATAGGTTTAGTCTTTTTCTGTATGCTGTGTATTCATTTTTCTTTTTGTTGTAGATTTCTATGGTTTTAGAATCAGGGTTAATTATAATCTCACCCTCGCTGCCATCTACTATAATAGTATCCCCGGTTTTAACTTTTGAAGTTATACCCTTTGCTCCAACTACAGCAGGAATCTCCATTATTCTGGATATTATTGCAGTATGAGATGTCGTCCCTCCAGTCTCAGTTACAAAAGCTGAAACTTTTGTTCTATCAACTGTTGCTGTATCAGAAGGAACTAAATCTTCAGCTACAATAATTGTTCCTTTCGGCAGCTCTGAAAGATCTTTAACCTTCCCCATAAGATTAAAAATTATCCTTTCGCCTACATCTCTTACGTCAGCAGCTCTTTCTCTTAAATACTTATCTTCTATTTTATTAAACATTTCTTCATAAGTTTTAGTTACAGAATAAACTGCATACTCAGAATTTACCTTTTCATTTTTTATTTGCGTTTTAATTTGATTTACAAATTCTACATCTTGAAGAATCATATTATGAGCTTCAAATATTTTTGCAGTATCCTCTTTACCATCATTTTTCAGCTTTTCTTTAATACTTTGAAGCTGATCGCTGGATTTTATCATTGCATTATCCAGCCTTTTTAATTCCTTGTCCACATCTTCTATTGTTCTTTTTTCGGCATTGATTTTTTTTACTAATATATATACTTTCCCTATAGCAATACCAGGTGATGCTTTAATTCCTTTCATTTTTCTTACTCCTCGCCAAATTTATTCTGAACTAATTTTACTAATGCATCAGTAGCTGCGGCCTCATCTTCCCCTTCAGCTATAATATTAATAACTGTGCCCTTTGTAATTCCTAATGAAAGCACACCCAGAATTCCTTTTGCACTAACCTGTTTCCCATCCTTTTCAATCATTATATTTGATTTATATTTACTTGCTTCTTGAACAAACATTGCAGCAGGCCTTGCATGAAGACCTGATTCGTTTAATAATGTTACACTTTTTTTCATTTTACCACCTCATTTTTATTATTAAGCAAAGTTAAATTTAATAGTTCTTTTTCTTTGACAGATTTGTAAATAGCAAATAAACTCCAAGGACAACAAGAAGTATAGGAAAAATATATCCATTTATATTGCTGATATCAGGAAAAGCAGACTTTATAAAAGTATAAACACTTACTGCAATAAATATTATTGAAAGTATTAAATTCATACTGCTTTTTTTATTAAAGAGATAACTTTCTAAAAAGCCTACCCCAATACCAAGAGTATATACAAAATCCATGTTATAGGAATCTGGCCATTTTATTATTGCCTTTAATAAGAAGAATGCACCATAAACCAGTAAAATACCTCCTAAAAGAATACTCCATGACTCTCTTCTGTTTCCTCTAAAATAATTTGCATGAATAACAATGCCAGGTATTAAAAGAAATAAAGGCCATATAATGCTCCATATATCTACACTTAAGCCAATAGTATTTTGAACCATAAGCAGAATCCCTATACCTATCATTGTAATTCCAATTACCGAACTTTTTTTCATATTGCACCTCCTTATACATATACAAATATTATACTAATATTTTATAAGTTTTCAAATACATAAAATATAGATTCCTGTAATTTACAATTTAAAATCATCAATGAACAAATTACAATCATTACTCCTCTATAACCTTTTTAAGTTTGTCAGGATAATTAGTAATTATCCCATCAATACCAATTCCAACAAAATATTTCATGCAATTGATATCATCTACTGTATAAGGATTAATCATAATACCATTTGCTCTAGCTTCTTTAACGACTTCAGCATTTATAGTATAATAATATGGATGGATTGCATCTGCATCTACAGTTTTAGCATAATCATAAGGTCTATAAAGATTTGCCGTATAAAGGATTCCTGTTTTTATATTTTTGTCTATTTCCTTGCATAATTTTAATGAATAATGATTAAAACTTGATAATATAACCTTATCCTGCATATTATATTTATTTATAGTTTCTATTAACTTTTCTTCAATTCCTTCATAACGTATTATTCCGGTTTTGATCTCAAAATTTATAATTATATTATTTTCATTGGCAAGTTCTAACAGTTCCTCAACCGTAGGAACCTTTTCACCTTGATATTCTCTTGCAAACCATGAACCAGCGTCAAGCTTTCTAATTTCTTCAAATGAATGGTCTTTTACAAGTCCAGCTCCACTTGTAGTTCTGTTTACCATTTCATCATGCATCAAAATTAAGGCCCCATCTTTCGTCATTTGTACATCGGTTTCTATTGCATCACATCCTAACTCTATTGCTCTTTTAAATGATGCCATAGTGTTTTCAGGACAATATCCACCTGCCCCCCTATGTGCATAGTTTATAGTCATAAAAAATCTCCTCCCTTGTAACATTAATTAAAGAATATATCTACTAAATAATATTTGCAAATTTATTA
>DHEX01000132.1:0-3398 GCA_002400085.1 Clostridiaceae bacterium UBA4839
GAAGCCATTTGGCTTCTTTTATGTTTTTTGCGGTTGTGGTATACTGATATTTAGATTTTGAAAGGAGTGTTGCTATGTATCTTATTGCGGGACTTGGGAATATTGGAAGGGAATATGAAGGTACAAGACACAACTGTGGATTTGAAGTAATAGATCTTTTATCAGAAAAGGTAGGAATAAAAGTAAATAAAATAAAATATAAAGGACTTATAGGCGAAGGGACTATAGAGGGCGAAAAGGTAATACTTTTAAAACCTTCTACATATATGAACTTAAGTGGGGAAAGTGTTATTGAACCAGTAAATTTTTATAAGATTCCTATAGAAAATGTAATAGTAATATATGATGAGATGGCGCTTGATGTTGGAAGAATAAGGATAAGACCATCAGGAAGCGATGGCGGTCATAATGGAATGAAAAGTATAATACATAATTTAAATAGTGATGCTTTTCCAAGAATAAGAATAGGAATAGGAAATTCTAATGGTGATGCTGTATCCCATGTACTTGGAAAATTTACTGAAGATGAAAGAAAGATAGTAAATGAAGCTGAAAATACAGCAGCAGATGCAGTAATAGAAATCATAAAAAATAATGTGGAAAGTGCTATGAACATGTATAATAGTTATAAGGCATGTGAAGAATAGAAATATATATTAGAAGAACTGATCCAGGGGTGTAGCATCCGTTTGGAACATTACGGATGGTAGCCATCGGATAAATCTGCACGAAGGGGGTGGATTTTTGAGATTTTCTGGGTTAAAAAATGCTATGGCTCTAAGCAGTGATTATAGAGAAATCATAGCATCAATAAAAAATAATAAAACACCCTGTGAAGTACATGGTCTTTCTGAATCGCAAAAGGCCTATGTATCTTTTTGCCTTTTTGAGGATTTTAACAATCAAATGCTGTTTTTAACTTATAATGATTTAGAAGCTAAAAAAGTCTATGACGATCTAAAAATGTTTACAGATGACTGCTTCTATTTTCCAGTAAATGAAATGGTATTCAATATAGATGTTACTTCAGGGGATATAAAAACTAAAAGGCTTAATGTTATTAAAAAACTTATTGAAAAAGAAAAAATAATAGTTGTAGCATCTATAGATTCATTGTTTTACAGAATGCCGCCTTCAAATATATTTAAACAGGAAATTATAAATATATCTGAGGGAAGCAGTGTGGATATAATGACTCTTGCATCCAAGCTTATTGATTGCGGATATGAAAGAGTAGATGTGGTAGAAGGTAAGGGACAATTTGCCCAAAGAGGTGGAATAATAGATATATTTTCTCCTGTAGAGGAAGACCCTTTCAGAATAGAGTTTTTTGGCGATGAAGTGGATACCATAAGAATCTTTGATGTAATAAACCAAAGAAGCCAGAGAAAAGTATCTGATATAACCGTATTTCCAGCTAGGGAAATGATAATAAATTCAATGAGAATATTAGAAGGACAAGATAAGATAAAATATGATTTTGAAGTTAAATATAAGCAGTATTATAAAAAGAATCCTGAGGTAGCAGAAAAATTAAAAAAAAGAGTAGAATCAAATATTGAAAAACTTTCAAATTTCAGATATTTTGAAGGAATAGATAGTTATGTAACCTATTTTTATCAAAAAACAGAAAGCTTCTTAGATTATTTTGATAATCCCATTGCTGTACTTGATGAATCGGGAAGGATTTTACAAAGGATTAAAAATGCTTATGATGAATTCCAGGAAACATATAAATCCTTGCTTGAAAGAGGGGACGTTCTTTCAGGTCAGGAGAGCTATATGTTTGAGCCCTATGAAATTGAAAATAGGATTAATGATGAAAAAAATATTGTAACATTAAATATGCTCCCAAGAGTTATTGAGAATTTTAAACCTAAGTCTATAGCAAATTTTAATTCTATTTCTGTAAATCCTCTTTCTTTTAATAATGCGAACTACTTTTTTGATGGAATTAGAGATAAAACACAAAAGCTTTACAGCGTGGTTATTCTTGCAGGGACTGAAGGAAGAGCAGAAAGGTTAGCAAAATCAATTAATGACCAGAATATACCCTGCTTATATAAGGAGGTTTTAGATGAACTAAAGCCTGGCTGTGTAATGGTAACCCCAGGAAGCCTTGCAATGGGTATGGAGTTTCCTGACATTAAACTTTTGGTTATGACTGAAAAGGATGCATATAGCAAAAAGAAAGCAAGAAAGAAAACCTTTGCTAAAAAGGGAGAAAAGATTCAAAGCTTTACAGACATAAAAGCTGGGGACTTTGTTGTACATGTTAACCATGGGATTGGAATGTTTAAGGGTATAAAGGAGCTTAATATAGATGGTATTAAGAAGGATTACTTAGTAATTTCTTATCAGGAAGGTGATACCCTTTATGTACCTGTAGAACAGCTTGATATGGTACAAAAGTACATAGGTTCAGATGACAACCCTCCAAAACTTAATAAGCTTGGAGGTTCTGATTGGCTTAAAACAAAGAGCAAGGTTAAAGAATCACTGAAGGAGATTGCAGAGGAACTTGTTAAGCTTTATGCAGAAAGAAAAACGGTTAAAGGCTATGCTTTTTCAAAGGATACAGCTTGGCAAAAACAATTTGAAGATGAATTTCCTTATACTGAAACAGAAGATCAACTTACAGCAATAGATGAGATAAAAAAAGATATGGAAGCTGAAAAGCCAATGGATAGGCTGCTTTGTGGAGATGTTGGCTATGGAAAGACAGAGGTAGCAATGCGTGCTGCTTTTAAAGCAACTATGGATGGGAAACAGGTTGCAGTTTTAGTTCCTACCACAATTCTTGCTGAACAGCACTATAACAATTTTAAGCAAAGGTTTTCAGACTTTCCTGTAAACATTGATATGATAAGCAGATTTAGAAGCAGGGAGCAGCAGAGAAAAACTATAAAGGATATTAGTTCAGGCAATGTGGATATAATAATTGGTACCCATAGGCTTCTTCAAAAGGATATAAAATATAAGGACTTAGGGCTTTTGATTGTAGATGAGGAACAAAGATTTGGAGTTTCTCATAAGGAAAAAATAAAGGCTTTAAAAAAGAATGTTGACGTTTTAACTTTAACAGCTACTCCTATTCCAAGAACCCTTCATATGTCTTTAATTGGAGTCAGGGATATGAGTATAATAGAAACTCCTCCTGAGGAGAGATATCCTGTTCAAACTTATGTAATGGAATATAATGATGGAATTATAAGAGATGCAATTTTAAGGGAGCTTTCAAGAGGTGGACAGGTATTTTTTGTTTATAATAGGGTTGAAACAATAAGAGATATGCAGATCAAGCTTTCTGCTTTAGTTCCTGAAGCAAAGGTAGTAATAGGTCATGGGAAAATGAATGAAGGAGAGCTTGAGAATGTAATTTTAGATTTTATTCAAGG
>DHEX01000132.1:3509-4900 GCA_002400085.1 Clostridiaceae bacterium UBA4839
GAGTTTACAGAGTTTGGTTCTGGATTTAAAATTGCCATGAGGGATTTAGAAATAAGAGGGGCAGGAAATCTTCTTGGAAAGCAGCAGCATGGACATATGGGAGCAGTAGGATATGATTTATATTGTAAACTTCTTGAAGAATCAGTAAATGAACTCAGAGGGGAAAAGCCGGAAGAACTTACTGATACGTCCATAGATTTAACTATAAATGCTTATATACCTAACAATTATATAGAGGATGAGATGCTAAAAATTGAACTATATAAGAAAATTGCTTCTGTGGAAACAGTAGATGATGAAATGGATGTAGAGGATGAGCTAATTGATAGATTTGGTGATATACCTGAATCTGTACAAAATCTTATTGCTATATCCTATATAAAATCAATGGCAAGAAAGAGTAAAATAAGCAGCATAAAGCAGTCTGGGAAAGATATAATGATTAATTTTACAACTAATGAATATATGGATATTGAAATATTAAGAAAGTTAAATCAGAAATTAAATAACAATATTTCTTTTGGGAGTACTACAAAGCCGATTATTAAGATTAAGTTAGGAAATACTTCAAGTACTGAGATTATTAATACTTTAAAGGAATTTATGGAAGAAATTACCCGTTTGCATAGTGAATAGAAAAAGGTTATAATATTTTTTAGTGCTTTAAAAGGGAGAGGATGAAATTGGGTAATATTAAAAAAGTTATAGTATCAATTTTAAGTATAACTACAGTGCTGTCTTTTAGTGGCTGTGATTTGGTTGAAAAAACGCCTGAGGCAAAGGAAAAGACAGTGGTTGCAAAGGTAAATAAAGAAAAAATTACAAAGGGTGAATTTGATAAAAAATACAATATGCAAGTTGGACAAATTGAAGCAATGTATGGTGTAAAGGTATCAGAAAATGNNAAAGCTAATGAACTTAAAGTTGTCCCTGAAGATAAAGAATTAAATGAAGAAATTGATAAAAAATATAAAGAAACAGAAACCAAACTTGGCGGAACAGAAAAGTTTAATGAATTTTTAAAAAGCATGAATGTAGCATCTGATTATTATAAAGGAATGATAAAAAACAGTATTATTTTTGATAAACTTTATGCAAAGGTAACATCCGATGTAGTGATAACTGATACTGATATTTCAAATNNTGGTTGAAAAAACGCCTGAGGCACAGCAAAAGACAGTGGTTGCAAAGGTAAATAAAGAAAAAATTACAAAGGGTGAATTTGATAAAAAATACAACATGCAAGTTGGACAAATGGAAGCAATGTCTGGTGTAAAGGTATCAGAAAATGCTCAAATGAAAGATTATGTAGAAAAAATGAAGCCTCAAATTCTTGACAATATGATAACTGAAACTGTAGCTCTTCAAAAAGCTAATGAACTTAAAGTTGT
>DHEX01000132.1:4997-12964 GCA_002400085.1 Clostridiaceae bacterium UBA4839
TAACTGATACTGATATTTCAAATTATTATCATACTAATATTTATGATTTCACTGAAAAGCCAAATAAAATGACTGTTTCACATATATTATGCGAAACAGAAGACGAAGCAAAAAAGGTTGCTGATGAAATAAATAAAGGAATGAAATTTGAAGACGCCGCTAAAAAGTACAGCAAAGACCCAAGCGTAGCACAAAACAATGGAAATCTCGGGGAAGTATATTACAGCAACAAGGCTAATCCAAATAAATATGATCAGGACTTTTTAAATGGAGCTATAAACGCAGAACTTAATAAGGTAACAAAACCTATTAAATCATCTTACGGATTTCATCTTATCCTTGTTACAAAGAGAGAAACTTATCCGGCAAAACCGATTGAGAGTGTAAAGAATGATATTAAAACTGAGCTTACTCAAACAAAGAAGGATGAGAAATTTCAAAGCCAATTAAAGGAATGGAAAGATAAATCTAAGATTACTAGATATGAAGATAGATTAAAATAATTTTTGAGAGACTGTTTATCAGTCTCTTTTTATATATTTGAATTCGTAATTTAGATTTAATTCATCGCTGCGGTAAGAAAAATATATTCCATTCATTTTATCGTTCCTCTGGGAGATGCACGGAATCAGGGGGCGGAACGGTCAAGACCGCTCCCTACATTTTTTTTAATCCTAAGAACTTCTACTTGCTCATTCTATGCTCATCCCATATATTTTTCTTATTTCCGCTGTGATTTGTTCATTAATGATTTTAAATCACGAATCAAACACGAGTTTTCACAACAATTGCAATCTTGCATATTTTTATATATAAATGTATAAAAATATGGATATAATAAATTTAATTGCAGTTAACTTGCATAAATATACTATTTATGCATATCGATATTATATTAAGTGGGCTTTAGAAGAACTTATTTGGGGGTATAGCAGCCGTTTAGATATTACGGATGGCAGCCATCGGATTGGTGTAAATAAATTGGGGTAAATTTAAATAAAGTATTGAATTATGAAATCATGTACAATATAATGAACATATTAGAAAATTTTAGACTTAAATGTCGTATATATTGTTTTGATAATTTTATGCATTTAATGTATAATGTATATTAATATGAGGAAGGTTGGGGGGAGGTACTTAGATGCAGGAAGTTTTTAATATAACTTCTGAGATAGGAAGACTTAAAAAAGTAATGCTTCATAGACCTGGCAAGGAAATAGAAAATCTTGTTCCTGAATATCTCGATAGACTTTTATTTGATGATATACCTTTTTTAAAGGTAGCAAGGATTGAGCATGATAAATTTGCAGAGGTAATGAGGGAAAATGGTGTAAAAGTTTTATACCTTGAGGATGTTGCTACTGACGCTTTAAAGGATGAAAGAGTTAAAGAGGAATTTGTAGATGAATTTTTAAATGAAAGTAAGGTATCCTCAGAAGCTTTTTCAAAAATTAAAGAATATCTGTTATCAATGGATACAGCCGAAATGGTAGATGCTGTAATGGCTGGCTTAAAAAAAAGCGAAATTAAAGATATAAGAAAATCACAAAACACAACCTTAGAGGAAGAAGATTATCCATTTTACCTTGATCCTATGCCAAACCTTTATTTTACCAGAGACCCCGGAGCAGTAATTGGGCATGGGCTTACTATTAATAGAATGAAAACTGAAGCTAGAAGGAGAGAAACTATCTTTCTTAAGTATATATATAAAAATTTGATAAAAACTTATGATATACCAATTTGGTACAACAGAAATCTCCCAGATTCTATTGAAGGCGGAGATATACTTGTGCTGTCAAGTAAGGTTATAGCCATTGGCTGCAGTGAAAGGACTTCACGAAGTGCAATAGAGGTCTTAGCTAAGAAATTACTTTTCAGCGACTCGGGATTTGAAAAAATAGTAATACTGGAAATACCAAAATGCAGGGCTTTTATGCACCTTGATACAGTATTTACTATGATTGACTATGATAAATTTACAATACATCCAGCTGTTAAAGGGCCTATGCATATATATGAAATTACAAAGGGCAGTAATGGGCAGTTAAACAGCATATATAATGAAAATCCAATAGATGAAGTTTTAAAGAAAGCTTTAGGACTTGATTCTATAGAGTTTATAGAATGTGGTGGCGGTGATAGGATAGCTGCAAGCCGTGAACAGTGGAATGATGGTTCTAACACACTGGCTATAGCTCCAGGAGTTGTCATAACTTATGAAAGAAACTATATAACAAATGAACTGCTTGATAAACGTGGCATTAAAGTTCTTACAATACCAAGTTCAGAACTTTCAAGAGGAAGAGGCGGTCCAAGGTGTATGAGTATGCCTCTTGAAAGAGAAAATATAAATATTTAAGGAGGAATTCAAATGCCTGTAAATTTGAAAGGAAGAAGTCTACTAACTTTAAAGGATTTTTCACCTGCTGAAATTAAATATTTACTAAATTTAGCTCGTGATTTAAAAGCAAAAAAGAATGCAGGAATCAAAAATGATTTATTAGCAGGGAAAAATATTGTTCTTTTATTTGAAAAAACTTCAACAAGAACACGATGTGCATTTGAAGTTGCAGCTTTAGATGAAGGAGCTCATGTTACATTTTTAGGACAGGATAGTTCCCAGATGGGGAAGAAAGAATCTCTTGAAGATACTGCAAGAGTTCTTGGAAAATTCTATGATGGAATTGAATTTAGAGGCTATAAGCAGGAAACGGTTGAACTTTTAGCAAAATATTCAGGGGTTCCAGTATGGAATGGACTTACAGATATAGATCATCCAACTCAGGTTTTAGCTGATCTTTTAACAATTGAAGAGCATGTAAATAAGCCGCTTAATAAGGTTAAACTTGTTTTTGTTGGAGACACAAGAAACAACATGAGCTATGCTTTAATGTATGGATGTGCAAAGATGGGAATGCATTTTACAGCTTTAGGGCCAAAGGAACTTTGGCCTGATGAATCAGTAATTAGCGAAATGGCTGAAACAGTTAAAGAAACAGGGGCAGTAATTGAAGTTACAGATAATATAGATGATGTAAATGGTGCAGATGTAATTTATACAGATATTTGGGCTTCTATGGGAGAAGAGGATAAACTTGCTGAAAGAGTTAAACTTCTAACTCCATATAGGGTAAACAATGAAATGATTAAGAAGACTTACAATCCTGATGTTTTATTTATGCATTGCTTACCATCATTCCATGATTTTGAGACAAAGAATGCTAAAGAAGCTAAAGAAAATCGTGGTCTTGATATAAGAGAAGTTGATGATGAAGTATTTAGAGGAAAACATTCAGTAGTTTTTGATGAAGCAGATAACAGAATGCATACTATAAAGGCAGTTATGGTGGCAACATTATAAAAAGACTATAAGAGGGGGAAAAACTTATGGCAAGGATAGTTGTAGCTCTTGGAGGGAATGCACTACAGGCAAACCCTAAGGATACATCTGCAGAAGCACAGCTTAAAACCTGTCATGAAACATCAAAAGCTATTGCAGATTTAATTGAAGATGGGAATGAGGTTATAATAACTCATGGCAATGGACCACAAGTTGGTCAAATTATAGCTACTTATGAAGCTGCAAATTCAGTAGATTCATCAAAACCTGTAATGCCGTTTCCAGAGTGCGGTGCTATGAGTCAGGGCTATATAGGATATCATCTTCAGCAGTCAATAAGGCAGGAGCTTGTTAGAAGAGGTATAAAAAAACAGGTTGCAGCTGTGATAACTCAAGTTGTAGTTGATAAAGATGATCCTGGATTTAAAAATCCTTCAAAGCCTGTTGGTTCATTTTTCACAAAAGATCAGGCAGAAATACTTATGAAGGAAAAAGGATATGTAATGAAGGAAGATGCAGGCAGAGGCTGGAGAAGAGTGGTTGCATCACCAATGCCAGTTTCTGTTGTTGAAGAAGGTATTATAAAAAGCTTGGTTGATGGAGGGCACGTTGTTATAACTGTTGGTGGAGGCGGAGTTCCGGTAATTGAAAAGGAAGACGGAAGCCTTGAAGGTGTACCTGCAGTTATAGATAAGGATTTAGCATCAGAGAAAATTGCAGAGCTTTTAAATGCAGATATGCTTCTTATGCTTACTGCTGTTGAAAAGATATCCCTTAATTATAACAAACCAAATCAAAGGGACTTATCAGTCATGACAGTAAAGGAAGCAGAAGAGTATATGCTTGAGGGTCATTTTGCACCTGGTTCTATGCTCCCTAAGGTTAAAGCGGCAGTTATGTTCGCTTCATCAAAGCAGGGCAGGGAATCCATTGTAACATCCCTTGAGAAAGCAAGAGAGGCTTTAAAAGGACAAACAGGAACAAAAATAATATTATAAATTAAATCAAAAAGTCTACTTAATAAGTAGACTTTTTGATTTTTTGTTAAATTTATTTTTTTTTACTCTTTTTTGGGTATAATTTTATAATTTTTGTAAAAATTATAAGTAGAACATTTTATTATATTTATTCCAACTAAATTTGTAGTAAGGAGATGAAAAAAATGAAAGCTACAGGAATAGTAAGACGAATTGACGATTTGGGTAGAGTTGTTATACCAAAGGAAATTAGGCGTACTCTTAGAATCAGGGAAGGTGATCCTCTTGAAATTTTTACAGACAGAGAGGGAGGCGTTATTTTAAAAAAGTATTCACCAATAGGCGAGCTTAGTGATTTTGCTAAGGAATATGCAGATTCGCTGCAGCAGTCCGTTGGAGATTCTATTCTCATTTGTGATAGGGATTCAATTATTGCTGTATCTGGAGCACCTAAAAAGGAGTATATGGATAAAAGAATAAGCGAGGATATAGAAAGGGTTTTAACTGAAAGAAAAAGTGTAATACATACTTCTACGGATGGCAATAAGGGTATTACTTTAACAAATGATGAGGAGGATGCTTCTCAGTATTCAGCACAAGTTATTTCGCCAATTATTGCAGAAGGAGATGCTATAGGTGCAGTTATAATAATGTCAAAGGATGCTAATGCTACTATGGGAGATGTTGAAAAAAAGCTTGCAGATACTGCCGCACTTTTCCTTGGTAAGCAAATGGAACAGTAATATTTGTATTAGGCTAATAAAGCAGCGGCAACGCTGCTTTTAAATCTTTTTTTGCATATAATATGCCTTTATTTAATATCTTTATAAGAGGAATACTCAGCGTTAGTAAAGTAATTATAAAGAGGTCATATTAATGCAAAAAGAAGATTTAATTAAAGGGACGTTTGTACTTTGGATTTCAGGTATTATTGCAAAGTTTTTGGGAATATTTTTTAGAATTCCTCTTACAAACCTTATTGGTGAAGAAGGCATTGGCCTTTATCAGCTTACTTACCCGCTCTATACTATGCTGCTTGCCTTATCTGCGGGAATTCCTACTGCTATATCAAAAATGATATCTGAAAGAACAGCTATTTATAGAAATAAAGAAGCACATAGAATTTTTAAAGCAGCTTTTTTTTTACTTCTTATATTTGGCAGTATTACAAGTGCATGCATTATAATTTTTGCATGGAATATAATAAATGGGCTTGGCTGGAGTTCATATGCATATTATTCCCTGCTTGGTATTTCTCTTGCACCATTTTTTACATGCATATTATCTGCTTTTAAAGGCTATTTTCAGGGGTTAAGATATATGCAGCTTCCTGCTGTATCTCAGGTAGTAGAACAGGCAGTAAGGGTTATTGTGGGAGTTTCCCTAGCATATTTTTTGCTGCCTTATGGCATACATGCATCTGCGGGAGGAGCATCCTTTGGTGCTGCAGCAGGCTCTTTGGCAGGAGCATTGCTTTTAGCAGCTTATTATAAAAAAATGAAGCTGTATTATGAAGACAGCGAACCTTCTAAAAGCTATAGCGATATAATATTTGAAATTTTAAAAATAGCACTTCCCATATCATTAGCTCAAGCTATGAGCTCTTTAATGTCCCTTATCGATTCTGCAATTGTACCAAAACTTCTTATAAAATCAGGATACAGCTATCAAAGTGCCACAGTACTTTACGGTCAGCTTACAGGCAAGGCATTTGTTCTTATTAGTGTTCCTCTTACAATATCAAATTCTCTATCACAAAATACAGTACCTGAAATTGCAGCATCCTTTGCATTATCAAATAAAAAAAAGCTTAATAAAAGTGTAGCAGATTCATATAAGCTTGCACTTCTTTTAGTGCTCCCGGCATGTGCAGGACTTTATGCGCTGGCAAAGCCTATAATGGGGCTTATATTTCAAAATATGAGCGATGGTTGGGAAATGCTTCAAATATTATCTATAGCTGCAGTATTTATAACCATAGCACAGACCTCAACAAGCATATTGAATGGTGTAGGTAAAACTTTAGCTCCTATGTATGCTATTTTAATTGGAGTAGCAGTAAAAATTGCATTTTGCTATGCCTTTATTCCCCAAACTAATTTAAACATAAAGGCTGCAGCTTATGGTACTCTTTTTTCTTATCTTATAATTTCTATAATTGATATCTTTATGGTATATAAATATACTGATATTAAAATAAATTTGTTTAAAATAGCTTTATCACCAGTTATATGTACTCTTGCAATGATATTTTCTGTTGTGGTTGTATATAATAGTGTGTATAATCTATTATATAAAAATGGCATTTCTACTATAATTTCTATATTAGCAGGAATAATCGTATATTTTATATGCATATTGGCTACAAAAACTATGTCATTAAAGGAAATAAAAGCAGTATTAAAAAGATAATATAAGAGGTGTTACATATGATAAAAATTGTGGGTTTAGGACCAGGTTCTAAAGAAGATTTAACGATGAGAAGTATAAATATAATGAAAAATGCACATAATCTTTATTTAAGAACAGAAATTCATCCAAATGTGGAATATATAAGAAGCCTAGGTGTAAAATTTAAGACTTTTGACCATTACTATGAAAATTGTGAAACCTTTGATGAGGTTTATGAAAGTATTGCAAGAGATGTAATAAATACAGAAGATGTGGTTTATGCTGTCCCTGGGCATCCTATTGTGGCTGAAAAATCCGTAAGGCTTATTACAAAGTATGCGAAGGAAAAAGGAATTGAAGTTGAAATAATCCCTGCACTTAGTTTTATAGATGCTATAACTGTTGCTCTTAAAATTGATCCTATTTTAGGATTAAAAATTATAGATGGCCTTCAGCTTGATAAGCAAAAGCCCGATATAGAAGTAGGCAATATAATTACTCAATTTTACAGCCGCCTTGTAGCTTCGGATATAAAACTTAAACTTATGAAAACTTATAGGGATGAGGACTATGTTTATGTAATAAGAGCTGCAGGAGTTGAAGGTCTTGAAAAAATTGAAAAGGTTCATCTTTATGAAATTGACAGGATTAGTTGGATTGACCATTTGACAAGCCTTTATATTCCTCCTGTTAAAGATGAAGGAAGATATGATTTTAATGAACTTATTAATGTAATGGATACTTTAAGAGGGGAAGATGGTTGTCCTTGGGATAAAGAGCAAACCCATGAAAGCTTAAAAAGATATCTTATTGAAGAAAGCTATGAAGTTATAGATGCTATAGATAAAAAGGATTCTGATCTTCTTTGCGAGGAGCTTGGAGATGTTCTTTTTCAAATAATTTTTCACAGCAAAATTGCAAGCGAAGAAGGAAGCTTTGATATAAGAGATGTAATTCAAAATATAACTTTTAAAATGATAGATAGGCATCCCCATGTTTTTGGAGGGGCAAAATGTGAAACTTCAGATGAGGTTTTAGTTAACTGGGAGAAAAATAAAGCTAAAGAAAAGGATATTAAATCCCATACAGAAAGATTAAAATCTGTTCCAAAATGTCTTCCGGCACTCTTAAGAAGCCTTAAAGTTCAAGAGAAGGCATCAGATGCACATTTTGATTGGGATAACGTAGATGGTGCAGTTTCAAAGTTAATAGAGGAATTAAATGAATTCTTAGATGTATATAAAACAGAAGAA
>DHEX01000132.1:13037-16036 GCA_002400085.1 Clostridiaceae bacterium UBA4839
AAGAAATGGATGATTTGTGGAATATGGCAAAAACTCAGCAATTTACAAAGTTTTGATAAAAAAATGCTTCTAAAAAGAAGGATTTTTTGAATATATGAAGAATTACTAATCAATCAAAACAAATCAGCTAACAATTAATATGTATTGATTAACTAAGGAGGGAAAAATTGTGAATAAGGCAGAGTTAATTACATCAATAGCAGAAAAAAGTGGACTTACAAAGAAAGACGCAGAAAAGGCATTAAAGGCATTTATGGAATCAGTTGAGGATTCACTAACTAAGGAAGAAAAGGTTCAGCTTGTTGGGTTTGGTACTTTTGAAGTAAGACAAAGAGGAGAAAGAAAGGGCAGAAACCCAAAGACTTTAGAAGAAATTTTAATTCCAGCATCAAAGGTTCCTGTATTTAAGGCAGGCAAGGAATTAAAGGATAAGGTAAAGTAGTAAAAAAAATCAGGTTTAAAACCTGATTTTTTTTAAACAACTATTTATCCGATGGCTACCATCCGTAGTCCTCCGCTTAAAGCGGAGAATAACGGGTGGCAGCTGTAATTTCTACCCTAAAAATCACTTAATAATTCTCGAGGTGATAATTATGAGACTTGATAAATATTTAAAGGTATCAAGAATAATAAAAAGAAGGACTGTAGCTAAAGAAGTATGCGACACAGGCAGAGTACTCGTAAACGGTAAAGCAGCGAAGCCAAGCACAGATATTAAGCTTTCAGATATAATTGAAATACAGTATGCATCTTACAGTATAAAAGCAGAGGTAACAGATATATCAGAACATATAGGTAAAGATCAGGCTAAAAATATGTATAAAATTATATCAGGGAAAGAAATTGAATAGCAAATAGTTATAAATCCCTCCAGCTCGGCATATTTATTATATGAATGGAGGGATATTATGGAAACAAATATAAAGAAAGAACATTCGCTTAATTTATTAAACAGACAAAAGCTTGATTTGACAGGAGTAGTGGATGTGATAAGCTTTAATGAAGATAGTGTAATATTAAATACAAAGCTTGGCACACTTAATATAAAAGGTAAAAACATGAGAGTAAATAAGCTTAATGTAGATAATGGAGATATGACTATTGCAGGAGAGATATTATCCCTTGTTTATTTAACAAAAGAGGCATCCAATAAGGAAAGTTTATTAAAAAAGCTTTTTAAATAGAATGGAGGCCTTTTTATGATTCTTCCAACCCTTACCCAACTTTATTACTTTATTCTTGTTATAATTTCAGGTGTATTTACAGGGGTTATGTTTGATATCTACAGAATATGCAGAGGGCTTGATTCGCCTAAAAGAGTTCTTACTGCAGTTAGTGATACCTTATTTTGGATTTTAGCAGGGCTTATAATATTTTTGTTTTTTCTCTATACAAACCATGCCAATTTTGGGTATTACACATTTGTGGGTTTGTTTATAGGACTATACCTGTATTTGAAATATTTGAGCAGACCTTTTACTAAAATGTTAAATATTATTATATATTATTCAGGTAAGATTTTAAGAGTAATGATTGTTATATTAATCTATCCTTTTAAACTATTTTATTATAGGATAAAGCATTTAAGCAGATTGCTTAAAAAAAGCAAAAAGAAAAATCATAAACTTGAAGGAAAAATAGATACTTTGAAGAATAATATACTATAAGACCAATTATTTAATATATGGGATAAAGGGGTAAAGGCTATGGCTAAGAAGAAGAAAAAAAAGAAGATTGCATTATATATAATAATATTTGGGCTATTTCTTACTATCTTTATACAGCAGCAAGTGATAATAAATAGAATTAATAGAAAAAACACAGAACTTAATAAAAGCTTGAAATCGGTTCAAAAACAAAATGAAACTCTCAAGGAAGATCTTGAACTTACAAAAAGAGACGATTTTTTAGAAGTTCAGGCAAGAGAGAAATTAAGACTTATAAAGCCAGGAGAGACGTTATTTATAGATAGAAATAATAATAAGTGATAATAGGTGTTCTTCTTACATTAAAAGTATGTTATTAACAGTTAATTGACTAATTTTTTATATTAATATATAATAATATCATTAAAACAGTTAAGGAGGAATATTTTCATTATGACCCTAAAAGTAGGAAACATTTTAGAGGGCACAGTAGTTAACATTACTAATTTTGGAGTTTTTGTTGACGTTTCTGGTAAAACTGGACTAGTTCACATTTCTGAGATTTCAGATACTTATGTTAAGGACATAAGAGATTATCTAAAAGAAAGGGACAAGGTAAAAGTAAAGGTAATAGGTATTGATAATGATGGGAGGATAAGCCTTTCAATTAAACAGGCTAATCAGCCTAAAAGATCTTCAAAACCGATAGAAATAGATTGGGACTATGAAAAGAAAAAAGCACAGCCTGCTTCTTTTGAAGATAGAATTTCAAAGTTTTTAAAGGATAGCGAAGAAAAATTTCAAGACCTCAAGAAAAACCAGGAATCAAAAAGAAGCGGAGGCTATTCAAGAAGATAAGTTTTTTTATTAGGGTATTTTACAATGTAAGATACCCATTTATAATGCTTTTGCTGTTTAAAACAAAAATATAAAAAAATAGTGTTGACGAATTGAAATAAAGACTATATAATAAGTATTGTCGTTGAAGACAGTGAAGTTGAATTGCCGGAGTGGCGGAACAGGCAGACGCACAGGACTTAAAATCCTGCGATCCTAATACGATCGTACCGGTTCGACCCCGGTCTCCGGCACCAATTATCGCGGGGTGGAGCAGTCAGGCAGCTCGTCGGGCTCATAACCCGAAGGTCGAAGGTTCAAATCCTTCCTCCGCAACCAAATATGGCGGCGTAGCTTAGCTGGCTAGAGCATTCGGTTCATACCCGGAGGGTCGTAGGTTCGAGTCCCACCGCCGCCACCATTAATAATAATATAAATATGTAATATGTCGCGGGGTGGAGCAGTCAGGTAGCTCGTCGGGCTCATAACCCGAAGGTCGAAGGTTCGAATCCTTCC
>DHEX01000003.1 GCA_002400085.1 Clostridiaceae bacterium UBA4839
TAATTAATCTTGTCCCTGGACCTATTATGCAATCCTCACCAATTACAGTATTCCCCTCAATAATAGTGTTAGGATATATAACTGTATCCATGCCAATTTTAACTTCATCGTCTATATATGTTGTATTTGGATCAAGAATAGTTACACCCTCATCCATATGCCTTATTAAAATCTTTTCTCTAAGTATCTTTTCTGCCTGAGCTAGCTGAAATCTTGAATTAACGCCCATAAAAACAGCTGGGACTTCACATTTTTCACTGTTTGTACCCATAAGTTCGTTATAATTTGTTAGATATGCTCCTACTTTTAAACCATCATTTTTCATTATTTCAATAGCATCAGTAAGATAATACTCACCCTGCTTATTATTGTTCTTAATCTTATCAAGTGCATTTAATAGTGCTTTTATTTCAAAACAGTATATAGCTGAATTAACTTCCTTTACAGCTTTTTCTTCCCCATCTGCATCCTTATCCTCTACAATTTTCACTACTTCATTGTTTTTCCTTATTATCCTGCCAAATCCTAAAGCATCATCAACTTTTGCACTTAGAATGGTAGCAGCAAAACCATTTTTATTATGATAATCCAAAAGCTTCTTTAAAATTTCGCCAGTAATTAAAGGAACATCCCCAGCTAATACTATTACATTCCCTTCTTTGCCTGATAAGAATTCTCTGCAGCACATAACTGCATGCCCAGTACCAAGCTGTTCCTTTTGAAGTATTGTTTTAACATTTTGCCCTAAATAGCTTTTAACAGCATCTGCGCCATGACCAACTACAACAGTAAAGTCAGCTACTCCACTTTCTTTAAGTGATTTTATTACATGATCTATTATTGGTTTCCCGCATACTTTATGAAGTACCTTGGGAAACTTTGATTTCATTCTTTTTCCTTCACCTGCAGCAAGAATAATGCCATAATTACTGCCCATATATTGCACCTCTTAAACTTTATTTTGGTTAGGTTGTGTCAACTTTTAATTATTATATGTAATAGACTTAATTGTAATAGTCTAACCTATATAATTATATTGCAATAAGATATTTTATTCAACAATTATCTTCAATTTGAATTTAGTTTTGATTCACCGCGGAGATAAGAAAAATATATTCCATTCACTTTCCCGTTTGCAAAGATGTTCATTCCATATATTTTTCTTATCTCCGCTGTAATTTGTTCATTAAGAAGTCCTTTGTCGAATCAAGATGAGAGTGTACGGGTAAAAATAAAAAGGAAGCTTTTAAACTTCCTTTTTATTGCTCAACTGGTTCTGATTCAGCTGTGTTCTTTACTTTTTCATATTCTGCCAATATTGCTGATTGAATTTTTTCTCTAGTTTCAGTGTTTATTGGATGAGCAATGTCTTTAAATTCGCCATCTGGAGTTTTCCTGCTTGGCATAGCAATAAAAAGACCATTTTGTCCATCAATAACTTTAATATCGTGTACTACAAATTCATTGTCAAATGTTACTGAAACAATTGCTTTCATTTTTCCTTCGTTTGCTATTTTTCTAACTCTTACATCTGTGATTTGCATAGTTTCACCACCTTCCAAGTTGCTTGTATTAGTATTCTCCAAATAAATTGGATTTCCTGCTTTTTATATTCAAAATTTTGAAATATTTTTTAAAATCAACTTGTTATATGCAATATTTCCTAAATTAATGATGTAATTTCTCAGTATAATACTTTGATGGATAAATTAGTATCTCTTGTTTTTCTTCATCCACTGATTTAAGTTCCATAAGTGCAAAATATTCTTTGACTTTTTTTGATTCTGTATAACTTTCAACTGCAACACCAATTCCAACACACTCACAGCTGAATTCTTTCATCAATTCATAAATACCATAGGACGTACCCCCTGCTTTCATGAAATCATCAATGAAAATATATTTGCTTTCAGGTTTTACTGACCTTTTAGACAGGCTCATAGTTCTTATTCTCTTTGACGAACCTGTAACATAGTTTATGCTTACTGTTGAGCCTTCAGTAACTCTGCTGTCTGTTCTTACAATTATAAGTGGAATACCAAGAGCCCTCGCAGTCATAATTGCAATTGGAATTCCTTTTGTTTCTACAGTTACAACATAGTCAGGTTTTCTATTTTGAAACCTTTGAGCAAATATAATCCCCATCTTGCTTACAATATCCGGTGAGTATATTATGTCATTCATATATATAAATCCACCCGGAATAATCCTATCAGGGCTTTGGAGCATTTTACACAAACCTTCAATAAATTTTATTTCATCTTCATCAGCCATGCCAGGAATGAACTTTACACCCCCTGCAGCTCCAGAAATAGTTTCTACAGTCCCACACTTTATCTCTTCTACAAGTTTTTTCATAATTACTACATCCTCACTAAGTGTAGAACGAGCTACATCAAATTTTTCGGAAAAATAACCCAAGCTGTAAATTTTATTTGGATTATCCGAAAGTATTTTAAGTATGGCTGCTACCCTTTCTTTTCTATGTAAACGTTCCAATTTATCACATCCTATTCATTCTTTCATATTTTTTCACATTTTTATAATTTTATACATACTCTTGTTTTTTTTGATATAGCGAACATTTTTTGTTTTTTTAACCTTAACTTTTATTCTATAGCAATATTGCATCTATTTCAATGACTAACAAACAAACAATTCTTCTGCAATTCATAATTTAGATTTAATTCACCGCTGCGATAAGAAATATATTCCATTCATTTTCCCGTTTGCAAAGATGTTCTAAGGATTAAAATATCAGATGAGATATAGGATCATAGTAGTTGTAATACAATGATATGGTGGATAGTGAGGAAGCCGTAATAAATCTTATATAGAAGCGTAGTAGCTGTAATACCCCGCGTTAACGCGGGGTATTACAGCTACTATCCATTATCGGATAAGGTGATTCTTAGACTCAGGTAGAGTTTTCTTATAAGGAATACTTCTCCACCTGAGTCTTAGAAGAGCCGATCCAGGGGCGTAGCATCCGT
>DHEX01000084.1 GCA_002400085.1 Clostridiaceae bacterium UBA4839
AAAATATACTTTCAAATTCAAGATGTAATTTCCAGTTGAAATGAGTGCTAAAATTAGAAAGTTCATTACAGATTAGCTGACTTTTAGTGAAATTTGGAAATATATTATTTATATTCTCTATCAAATTGTTTAACTACATTATACGAGGGAACGGTCTTGACCGTTCCGCCTCCACGATTCCGTGCGTCCCCCGGAGGAACGGTCAAGACCGTTCCCTGCCATTTTACGGCTGCATTTTTTAAGCAAACTCTGCCTGAGCATTAGAATCATTTGATGTTAAAAGAAAATTTTTACATATCCCGTTAAATTCTGCTGGATGTTCCTCTTGAGGAAGATAACCAGAATTATCTATTATATTGTAAGTAATTTTAGGATTTAAGTCTATGAAACTTTTTAAATTATTAATAGTATTTATTTTGGCATTTTCACCCCAAATTATTAGTGTTGGTGAATTAATATAAGGAAGGATTCCAATAATGCTATAGTTTAAGTAGCCGCCTAAAAAGGATGCAGGGGCATATTTAGATAAACTTTTATTTTGCTTCGAAGCTTTGGAATACTGATTTATTACATAGGCTGAAGCATTTTCTTTATTGTAATAAGTTTTTCTTTTTAGGAAGTATTTAATACTTGGCTTTGAAACCATTACATTATATGCAAAAGTTCCTATGATTGGGGTTCTAAGGGAAAAACTCAAAAGCTTCTGATTTAGGGCTGGGGGGGATGAAAGCTCAAAAATTCCTGTAGGGCATACTGTAACAATTTTTTTAAACATACCGGGATTTTCATATTCAAGCTGGAAAATGTAGGCAGATGATTGGCCTGATGAAATAACATAAGCAGGTTCTCCCACTACATCCTTTGCAAAAGTTCTTAATACATCTATATACATATAAGGTTTATATATGATTGCTTTCTTATCTGATTTTCCAAACCCAGGTAAATCAATTGCATAAACTGTAAAATGTTTTGCCAGCTCTTCAAAGTTTTTCCGCCACATAAAGGAAGACATACCAGATGCCAATCCATGAACAAAAATGAGGGGCTCTCCATCACCATTTTTAACATAAAATGTTTGCCCATATTTTGTATTAAAATATTTTTTATCTCCATCCAAGACACTTTCTAACTTCGGGGTGCTTTTATATATTAGCTTATTTGCTGCATACATTCCTGTAAGTACTGATGCTGCCCCTAAAGCTGCTTTCGTCCTTCTTTTCATCAAATCACCTCTATGTTATTATTCCCATCAGTTAATCAATTATTTATAAGAATTGTAATTCGTAATTTAGACTTAATCCATCGCTGCGATAAGAANNAATGCTCACTCTATGTTCATTCCATATATTTTTCTTATCTCCGCTGTAATTTGTTCATTAATGATTTTAGATTACGAATTGAAGTTATAAAAGTTATGATATAATAAAAATGGTGATTGTATATGGATTTATTTGATTTGGTTAATGAAAAAAACAAAAAAAATTATCAGCCTTTAGCAGAAAGAATGAGACCTAGAACTTTAGATGAATTTGTAGGTCAAGAGGAAATTGTAGGCAAAGGGAAACTGCTTTATAGGGCAATTGAAACGGATAACATATCTTCCGCAATCTTTTATGGACCGCCGGGAACGGGAAAAACAACTTTGGCAAAAATTATAGCAAATACTACAAAATCAGAGTTTAAACAAATAAATGCTGTTACTTCCGGAGTGGCTGAAATTAGAAAAGCTATTGATGAAGCTACTGAGAATTTAAAATTATATGGGAAAAAAACCATTGTATTTATAGATGAAATACATAGATTCAATAAACTTCAGCAGGATGCACTTCTTCCATTTGTTGAAAATGGCACTATTGTACTTATTGGTGCTACTACAGAAAATCCTTATTTTGAAGTAAACAGAGCCCTTATTTCAAGGTCTATGGTTTTTCAATTAAAAAGTATTGAAGTATGCGATATAAAAAAAGTTTTAAGAAGGGCACTTACAGATGAAAGAGGATTTAAAGGTACTAAAATTATAATTGATGAAGAGGTTTTAGATTATTTTGCACAAAATAGCGGTGGTGATATAAGAAAGGCATTAAATGCACTTGAAATGGCAGTACTAACTTCTGATAAGGAAGATGGTGCTATAAAAATTACTATAGATGATGCAAGGGAGTGCATGCAAGGGAAGGTACTTCCTTATGATAAAAATGGAGATAATCATTATGACACTATATCAGCATTTATAAAAAGCATGAGGGGTTCTGATCCTGATGCAGCAGTTTTTTATTTAGCAAAAATGCTTGAGGCAGGGGAGGATCCATCCTTTGTTGCCAGAAGAATTGTCATATGCGCAAGTGAAGATGTTGGGAATGCTGATCCTATGGCACTTGTGGTAGCAAGCAGTGCTGCTAATGCAGTTGAAATGATTGGTATGCCTGAATCAAGAATAATCCTATCTCAAGCTGCCATTTATGTAGCTTGTGCACCTAAAAGTAACGCTTCATATTTAGCAATTGAAAAAGCTGCTGAAGATGTAAAAAATACTGGGGATGCAAAAGTTCCACCGCACCTTAAAGATGCTCATTACAAAGGAGCAAAGGATTTAGGAAATGGTATAGGATATAAGTATCCACATGATTATAAAGGTAATTTCGTTGTTCAGCAATATCTTCCAGATAGTTTAAAAAATAAAAAGTATTATTTGCCTAAAGGAATTGGATATGAAAGTAAAATTATTGAAAGATTAAAAAGGCTTTGGTCGAAATAATAATGTTGACAAATTAAGTCGGATATGCTAAATTAAATCATGAAAGAAAGTTGAGTAAAATACTCAGAATTGAGGTGCCTAAATTGAAATTATCAACAAAGGGCAGATATGGACTTAGGGCTGTATTTGAAATTGGTTTGAAATATGGTGAAGAGCCAGTTTCAATTAAAACAATTTCTGAAAATCAAGGCATTTCTGAGAACTATCTTGAGCAGCTTTTTAAAAATTTAAGAAAAGAGGGAATTGTTAAAAGTACAAGAGGAGCCAAGGGGGGGTATGAACTTACAAAACATCCTTCATTAATTAAAGTTTCTGATGTTATGAATGCCCTTGAAGGATCTTCAAAGATATTAGAATGTATAGATGATGGCTCCTGCTCAAGAGAAAAGTATTGCCCTACGAGAATAATATGGCTTAAGGTTCAAAAAAGTATAGATGATGTTATGGACACCACTACAATACAGGATATTATTGATGATTATATGAAAAATAATACAGGAGGTAAATAATATGGAAGACAAAAAATTTGTTTATATGGATCATGCTGCAACTACATTTACTAAAAAAGAAGTTTTAGATGAGATGTTGCCTTATTTTACTGAGGAATTTGGCAATCCATCCTCAGTTTATTCCTTTTCAAGAGCAACTAAAAAAGCTGTTGAAACTGCAAGGGAAAAAGTAGCGAAGGCTATAGGCGCAAAAGATGATGAAATATTTTTCACAGGAGGGGGTTCTGAAGCCGATAACTGGGCAATTAAGGGAGTAGCTTTTGCAAACAGGAAAAAAGGGAATCATATAATAACAACAAAAATTGAGCATCATGCTGTACTTCATACCTGTGAATTCTTAGAGAAAAATGGTTTCGAGGTCACATACCTTCCTGTTGATGAATATGGAATGGTCAGTGTAGATGATGTAAAAAATGCAATTACAGATAAAACTATATTGATTTCAGTTATGTTTGCAAATAATGAAGTTGGAACTATTGAACCAATAAAAGAAATAGGTAAAATTGCTCATGAGAAGGGAATATATTTTCATACTGATGCTGTTCAAGCTGTAGGAAATGTTCCTATCGATGTAAATGACATGAACATTGATTTACTATCCCTTGCAGGACACAAATTTTATGGACCTAAAGGTGTAGGGGCATTATATATAAGAAAAGGTGTAAAAATTGATAATTTAGTTCATGGCGGCGGACAGGAAAGAGGCAGAAGAGCTGGAACTGAAAATATTCCTGGAATAGTTGGGCTTGGGAAAGCTATTGAAATGGCAACCAGTGATATTGAAGGACACTCTCAAAAGTTAAGAACCATGAGGGATAAAATGATAAAAGGTATACAAGAAAATATCCCTTACGCTAAATTAAATGGGCATAGAGAAAAAAGACTTCCTGGCAACATTAACTTTAGTTTTAGTTTTATTGAAGGAGAGTCAATGCTTCTATTGCTTGATCAAAAAGGAATTTGTGCATCTACAGGAAGTGCATGTTCATCTGGTTCACTTGAACCATCCCACGTATTAATGGCTATGGGACTTCCACATGAATTGGCACACGGCTCAATAAGATTGACTTTGGGGGATTTAACAAAAGAAGAGGATATTGATTATGTTTTAGATGCCCTTAAAGAAGTGGTAAGTAAATTAAGGGGAATGTCACCACTATATGATGATTTTATTAAAAATGGGGGAAAATAAATATGTTAAATTATAGTGAGAAGGTCATGGATCATTTTAAAAGTCCAAGAAATGTTGGAGAAATCAAAGATGCTGATGGAGTAGGTGAGGTTGGAAATCCTCAATGCGGAGATATAATGAAGATATATTTAAAGGTTGATAATAACATTATAACAGATGTTAAATTTAAAACTTTTGGATGTGCTGCAGCTATTGCATCAAGCAGCATGGCTACAGAATTAATTAAAGGGAAAAACATTGATGAAGCATGGGAACTTACAAATAAAGCAGTTGCTGAGGCTTTAGACGGACTTCCGCCAATAAAAATGCACTGCTCAGTTTTAGCAGAAGAAGCAATTCATAAGGCAATTAATGATTATAGAGTAAAACATGGTCTTGAGGAAATCAAAGAAAAATAAAAGTAGGTATTGCTAAAGTGGCAGGAAAGACATTTGAAGTGCCAGGCATATGGTATGTGGCAAGTGCTATTTTTTAGTGTACTTGCCACATGCCTGACGCCTATAAATCCAAAATCATTAATGAACAAATTGCAGCGGAGATAAGAAAAATATATGGAATGAACATAGAGTGAGCATTTAGATGTTCTTAGGATTAAAATGACAGAGAAGCTTAGTGTATTTCGTTNNAGAACATCTTTGCAAACGGAAAAAGTGAATGGAATATATTTTTCTTATCTCCGCGGTGGATTAAATCTAAATTACGAATTACAGATGCAGAAAATAAGGCTTTGCCTTTAAGTTTAGCTTGATGGTAAAGTACTGATATATGAGGTGGTAAATTGAGAGAAAAGGTTGTACTTGGAATGAGCGGCGGGGTTGATAGTTCTGTTGCAGCATATATGTTAAAAGAAGAGGGCTATGATGTTATTGGTGTTACTATGCAGGTTTGGCCTTCTGACAAGGAATATGAAGAAAAAGAAGGAGAATGCTGCTCACTTTCTGCAGTTAATGATGCAAGAAAAGTAGCAGATAAACTTGATATACCATATTATGTAATGAACTTTAAAGATGTTTTTGAAAAAAAGGTAATTCAATACTTTATAGATGAATACAGTATAGGAAGAACTCCAAATCCATGCATTGCCTGCAACAAGTACATTAAATTTGGTGAATTATTAAAAAAAGCTAATATGCTTGGAGCAGAATATGTTGCAACAGGCCATTATGCAAAAATAATAAAAGATGAAGATACAGGAAGATTTTTATTAAAAAGAGCTAAAGATGATAAAAAAGATCAAACTTATGTGCTTTATAACTTGACTCAATACCAGCTGTCTCATACTCTTATGCCGCTTTCAGGCTATACGAAGGATAAGGTAAGAGAAATAGCAGGGGAGATTGGACTTGATGTTGCTCATAAAAAGGATAGTGAAGAGATTTGCTTTATACCTGATAATGATTATGGAGCTTTTTTAAAAAAGAGAATTCCAGATAAAATTAAAGAAGGTTATTTCGTTGATATGAATGGGAAGGTAATTGGAAAGCATAAGGGAATTGCTAATTATACTATAGGTCAAAGAAAGGGTTTAAATCTTGCTCTTGGGAAGCCTGTTTTTGTAATAGATATTGTCCCTGAAAAAAACATTGTGGTTATTGGGGACGAAAAGGAAATATTTAGAAGCGAGCTTTATGCTAAAAATATTAATTTTATTCCATTTGATAATTTAAAAGGGGATATGAGGGTAACTGCCAAAATAAGATATGCAGCTAAAGAAAGCCCTGCAACTATATGCCCATATAAGGATGGAGTTATGGTTAAATTTGATAGTCCGCAAAGAGCAATAACAAAAGGGCAGTCTGTAGTATTTTATGATAGGGACATAGTGGTTGGCGGAGGAATTATTGAGGACATTTATTAATTGAATTTAAAATTCCAAGAAAGCAAAAATAAATTGGAGCAACTGATACAACACTAATGTTAAAAAAAGCTTGTATTATATATCCTATTATACTGCATATAAAAGGTATAATTAGGATATTTTTATTTATTGCTTTGAAGCCATTAATAATAGAAGTAACAATAAGTAAAAGATAAACTATTAAAGAAGGGATTCCGGTAGTTACTGCAATTTGGAGATATTCATTATGAGCCTTATCAATTATCAAGTTGCCTAAAGTTTCCTTAACTTCGCTACCGTAATTGCTCATAAAAGGTATATTAAATGTATCAGGGCCATAACCTAAAATGGGCTTACTTGGAATTAGCTTTATGGCTTTTCCCCAAATAAATATTCTTGAAGAACCTGCAGTTTGCTTATAAGGCGAGTTTTTACAAACGCTTATAAAGTCTATAAATATTGTTTTAAAGCGAAGTAATACTTCATTGTTGCTGTAAAAATTGATTATAATTGAAGCTAATATAAATACAGATGTTAAGATAATTAAGCTTTTGACTCCTACTTTATTCTTTATTGACAGGATTACAAGTAAAATGAAGGAAAGGGTGCATCCAATCCATGCACTTCTGGTTTTTGAGCATAAAAGTGCTATAAATAATATAAGAGATGAAAATAAATATTTTTTTTCATTTAAGTGTAAAAACAAGAAAATACTTATAGGTAAAATTAGTGTAATATAACTTCCCAAAAAGTCTGGATTTCCAAGGGTAGAGAAAACATAGCTATAAATATGCCAGTCCTTTCTTATTTCATCAGGAGGAATAATATCCAATCCTAAATATTGGAAGATGCTATAAAGGCATATTAATACTCCTGTGAAAACCATATATTTTAAATGCTTTTCCTTCAATGTATAAAGATCTGAAGAAATAGTAAATAATAATATATAGCATATATATGTTATTAACCCATCATATCTTGATTTTCTTCCCCATATTGATTGAGAAATGTTTACTGAAAAAATTGTGGATAAAAAAATAATCAATAAATAGGAAAAAGCTAAAATGTTATAGGATTTTAAATTTAATTTAACTTTATTGATTATCATATATATAAATAGGAAGGCACATAATATATATAATATTAATGCTTTTGGTAAATAAAAATAATCTTTCATCCATGGGGCTATTATAAGCGGCAGTATGCAGACAATAAAAAGAATAAATTTATCATAAATTGTGTTCTCCATTAAAATCACCTATAAAAATTGTAGCATACTTTTATATAAAAGAAATAACTAAGATTATTTTCTTATCGCAGTGGTGGATTAAATCTAAATTATGAATTAAAGATTATTTTCAAAATTAATTGACAAGAATATTTAGATTATGTATCATATATAAAAGAATATTTTAATTAGTAATAAATGCAATGATGGGGAGGAGTACAAAAATTTATCTGCTAAAGCGAGAAGGCGGCAGGTGTAAGCCTTTACAGATTTTTTTGGAAGCAGTCCCTAAGCTCTGCTTAAAACAGCAGCACAGGCATGTGTTATATGCATGAGTGACCAATTTGGTAATTTGGGTGGTACCGCGGAGAAAACTTCGTCCCTTTTGGGATGAGGCTTTTTTATTTTTAGCACTTTTTTGTAGATTGATAATGTAAAGTGTTTAAGGAAAAAGCAAAAATAAAGGATAGCAAATTTATAGGAGGGATAGAACTATGAAATATATGGGTGTAAATCAAATTAGAGAAAGTTATTTATCTTTTTTTGAGAGTAAGGGACATTTAAGGCTTCCAAGCTTTTCATTAGTACCTAAGAATGATAAAAGCTTACTTTTAATTAATGCAGGAATGGCTCCTTTAAAGCCTTATTTTACAGGGCAGGAAGTTCCACCAAGAAAAAGGGTTACAACCTGTCAAAAGTGTGTAAGAACTGGTGATATTGAAAGGGTAGGAAAAACATCAAGACATGCTACATTTTTTGAGATGCTAGGGAACTTTTCCTTTGGGGATTATTTTAAAAAAGAAATAATACCATGGGCATGGGAGTTTATAACAAAATCATTACAAATACCAAAGGAAAAACTTTACGTTACTATATATCTTGATGATGATGAGGCTTATGAAATATGGACTAATTCAACAGATGTAATTCCATCCCATATTTTTAGATTGGGAAAAGAAGATAATTTTTGGGAAATAGGACAGGGGCCTTGTGGACCATGCTCTGAGATTCATTTCAATAAGACTGATGTAGAAATCAATACAGTTGAAAAATTCGTTGAAATGGGTGAAGAGGATAAAGTGGTGGAATTTTGGAATCTTGTTTTCACTCAATTTGATAAGGATGAAAATGGAGTATATAACAGGTTAGAGCATCCTAATATTGATACTGGCATGGGACTTGAAAGAATGGCAACAATAATGCAGGGCGTGGATAGTATATTTGAAATTGATACAATGAAAAATATATTAAATGAAGTTTGTAAAAAAGCAGGAGTTGAATATGGTGATGATCACAAAACTGATGTTTCACTCAGGATTATAACTGATCATATTAGAAGCGTTACATTTATGATAGCAGATGGAATACTACCTTCAAATGAGGGCAGGGGTTATGTTTTAAGAAGATTGCTTAGAAGAGCTGCAAGGCACGGTAAACTTTTAGGAATAAATAATGCATTTTTATTTGAACTGTGTGATGTAGTAATAGAGAATTCAAAGGAAGCATATACAGAACTTGAGACAAAGAAAGACTATATCAAAAAAATCATTAAACTTGAAGAAGAAAAATTTGATGAAACCATCGATCAGGGTATGGGTATATTGGATGAATATATAGGCGAAATGAAAAAAGATAATGAAAAAATATTAAAAGGCGACAAGGCTTTTAAGCTGTATGATACCTATGGATTTCCAGCAGAGCTTACTTCTGAGATTCTTGAAGAGATTGGGATGAGCATTGATATGGAAGGATTTAATAATGAAATGAAGCTTCAAAAAGAAAGAGCAAGAGCTGCACGAGAAGAAACAAACTATATGGGTGCAGATATTGATGCTTATACAAGTCTTTCTTCAGACATCCATACAGAATTTACAGGCTATGATAAGCTTGAGGATACGGGGGAAATTTTAATAATAGTTAAGGATGGAGAAAGGGTAAATAATGCACAAAGTGATGATAAAATTTCTTTAATCCTTGACAGGACTCCATTTTATGCAGAAATGGGAGGACAGGTAGGTGATAGAGGAAAGATAATATCACAAAATGCAGAAATTGAAATTGAAGACTGCAGAAAAACATCAAATGGAAAGGTTATACACATTGGAAGAGTTATAAGTGGCAGTGTTTCAACTGGTGATAAGGTGACAGCTAAAGTTAATAAGATGAGAAGAAATGATATTTCAAGAAATCATACTGCTACCCATTTACTTGATGCAGCATTAAGAAATGTACTTGGCACTCATGTACAGCAAGCTGGCTCATTGGTTGATGATGAAAAATTAAGATTTGATTTTACACATTTTAAACCTTTATCTGAGGAAGAGTTAAAAAAAGTTGAAAGGCTTGTAAATGAAAAAATACTTGAGGGTTTAGATGTTGTAACTTATGAAAAAACTTTAGAAGAAGCCAAGAAAATGGGTGCAATAGCTTTGTTTGATGAAAAATATGCAGATACAGTTAGGGTAGTATGTGCTGGGGATTTCAGTATGGAGCTTTGCGGTGGGACTCATATTTCAAATACATCGTCCATTGGAATGTTTAAGATTATATCTGAAAATGGTGTGGCAGCAGGAGTAAGAAGAATAGAGGCTGTTACAGGGAAAGGCGCAGTAAACTATATAGAAAACTTAGAAAAAATATTAAAAGAAACAGCAGGAATACTTAAAGCTCAAATAAAAGATGCTCCTTTAAAAGCACAATCTATAACGGAGGAAGTAAAACAAAAGGACAAAGAAATTGAAATATTAAAAGGCAAGATGGCTTCTAATATTTCAGATGACATTGCAAAAACATCAAGGAATATAAAAGGAATAAACGTTGTTACAGCAGTATGCGATCTTGATGTTAATGGTCTTAGAGATTTAGGCGATAAACTTAAATGTAAGCTTGGCAAATCCATTGTAGTCCTTGCAAGCACTAAGGGTGATAAGGTGACATTTATTTCTATGGCAAGCAAGGATGCGGTAAAAGATGGAGCGCATTCGGGAGTTATTGTTAAAGAAATTGCTAAAATTGCAGGCGGCAGCGGTGGAGGAAGGCCAGATATGGCTCAGGCAGGTGCAAAGAATAAAGATAAGGTAGATGAAGCACTACAAGCTGTAACTGCTATTGTAGAAAATATGATTAAGTGATATAGTATAATTAATTATTATCTAAAGAGAGGTGTGGTTTAAATGACCGAACGCCATGATGAAACTATGAGTTTTAAGTTTCAACCTGAAAAAAATAATAAAACAAGAACAATATTAAATGAGGTATACAATGCACTTAAAGAAAAGGGTTATAATCCAATAAATCAATTAGTTGGTTATATTATGTCTGGCGATCCTACTTATATTACAAGCTATAATAATGCAAGAGCAAATATAAGAAAGATTGAAAGAGATGAAATATTAGAAGAACTTTTGAAAAATTACCTTGAAAAATAATTGGATTAACTAATTTAATTGCTTTTAAGCGGTACATTTTTGTACCGCTAATATTTTATTATCCCACTTAAGGCGGGGAATAACGGCTGCTACGCTACTGGATTGGTTCTTCTAAGAAAGTATCACTTGATTGGAGGTAAGTATGAGAGTTATAGGGCTTGATTTAGGAGATAAAACGATTGGAGTTGCTGTGAGCGATCCTTCCGGATTGATTGCACAGGGTATAAAAACCATAAAAAGGAAGAATATTAAATATGATATTGATGAAATAATAAAGATAGTAAATGAATACAATGCGGAAAAAATAATAATGGGTCTTCCTAAAAATATGAATGGAACCATGGGTTCTAGCAGCCAAAAAGTTATTGAATTTTCTGAAAGAATTAAAAAACACATTGATATTGAAATAATATTTCAGGATGAAAGGCTTACAACTGTTTCTGCACAAAGAATATTAATTGAAGCCGATCTTTCAAGGGAAAAAAGAAAAAAGGTTGTTGATACTGTTGCAGCTACATATATTTTGCAAACCTATCTTGATAGTATCTGCAATTCATAATTTAAAATCATTAATGAATAAATTACAGCGGAGATAAGAAAAATATATGTAATGAACATAGAGTAGGGAACGGTCTTGACCGTTCCGTCCCCACGATTCCGTGCATTCCCCTAGAGGAACGGTCAAGACCGTTCC
>DHEX01000019.1:0-15797 GCA_002400085.1 Clostridiaceae bacterium UBA4839
TTTTTTTAATCCTAAGAGCTTCTACTTGTTCATTCTATGCTCATTCCATATATTTTTCTTGTCTCCACTATCTTTATGCTTTTTTCATAATTATGAAATTTTGTAATAGCTTCTCCGCTTTTTGCTTTGGTGATGAACTCTACCCCTATCGAAGTCTCGATATCCAGTTTTAGCGCTGCAAGCTTACTAACTTGATGTAATATTTTATATTTTAAAATCATATAGTTAGTATTATTTAAAAAGTTAACCTTCTTCATATATAGTAATTAACAATGTTTTCATCAAAGAATATACTAGTTATATGAATATTATGAATAATTTGTTATAATAAGGGGGTAGGCTTTTAGTGGGGGGAAGTTTACATGAAATACACAAGAGTGGATATTACAAAAAGAGAAGGAAATGTCAACTTTTTATTATGGTTTAAATTTTTTATTTTATTGCCTCTTTTAGCTATTATCATTGGGGCTGGCATATCCAAAAAAATTATTACTCCTTGGATTAAAAATAATACCGGGGGAGTTTCACAGCCTAATATTAAATATGATGGCACCAATTTTTATGTTGTACAGGCTGGTGTATTTACTAATGAAAATAATGCAAGATTATTATCAGGATCAATTAATGAAAATGGCTTTAAATCAATAGTAATATGCGATAAAAGTTTATATAGAATAATAATAAATATTTTTTCCGAAAAAAGTAAGTCAGAAGAAACAAGAAATAACTTGAAAGCATTAGGATATGATTGTATTATTAATGAAGTGGACATAAATAGTTTGTATTTTCAAAACTTTGACAAAAAACATATGAATCAGTATATCAATTTGATTAGTTCAATTATTAATTTGCAAGTTAATATTTGGGANNATTATGGCATTAAGTGGTAATATAAAGGACGATTCGGTTAAAAAGTTTTTAGATATTTCAAATAAATATTTTAATGAAATTAAAGAAGGAAAATATGAAAATTGCTTGAATTATATATCAGAGGAAATTTTTATTTTAAAAGATAGTATTTAGATAAGTTATTTCCTTTCAATACAAATGTCAATTAATTCACAAAGGGGGTAAGAAATATGTCAAATGCTGAAAATCGCTTAAACGATTTTGATCCAAATGATAGCAAAGGGCAAGAAGTTAAAAAATTCATTCAAGAACACAAAAATATTAAAGGAGGGTTGATTCCAGTTCTTCATAAGATACAAGATGTTTACGGATATCTTCCTAAGGAAACGCTCAATACTGTATCAGATAGCATGAATATTCCTCTTACTGAAATATATGGAGTAGCATCATTTTATTCATATTTTTCACTTACTCCAAAGGGAAAGCATGTCATAAGAGTATGCCTTGGAACGGCATGCTATGTTAAGAACTCACAGGCAATCATTGATGAAATTGGAAGAGAGTTAGGAATTACTGTTGGACAAACAACAAGTGATGGGAAATTTACTCTTGAGGCTACAAGATGTCTTGGTGCATGCGGCCTTTCACCAGTTATGATGATTGATGATAAAGTTTTTGGAAGGCTTGTAAAAGATGATGTACCAAAAATACTAAGTGAATTTAATTAAAGGGGTAGTTTATGCGAGAAATATCTCTTCATATAATGGATATTGCTCAAAATTCAATATCTGCTGGCGCAAAGAATATTTATATTGAAGTATATGAAAATATCAATGAAAATATTCTAAAAGTAACAATAATAGATGATGGAAAAGGCATAGATAGTGACATTTTAGATAATGTAACTGATCCATTTGTAACTTCAAGAAAAACGAGAAAAGTAGGTCTTGGGCTCTCACTTTTTGAAGCAGCTTGTAAACGCTGTGATGGAGGGCTGAGTGTAAAATCAAAACTTGGTGAGGGAACAGAAGTAACAGCTATTTTGAAATATGACCATATTGATAGGGCACCAATTGGAAGAATTTCTGACACAATTGTTAGTTTAATATTATCGGGGGATATTGACATTAAATATAAACATAGAGTAAATGATAAAATATTTGAATTTGATACAAAAGAAATAAAAAAAACTGTTGGCGATGATATTAAAGAGCCGGAAATTTTAAGGTGGATTAAGGAATATATTGATGAAGGAATAAAAAATATTGATGGAGGTGTATGGGAGTGAAGACTATTCAGGAACTTGAAGAAATAAGAAAAAATACTCTTGATAGAGTAAATCAAAGAAGAGATAGAAATACAACAAGAATAGTTGTAGGCATGGCTACTTGTGGAATTGCAGCAGGTGCAAGACCTGTTCTTCTTGCTATTATGGACGAAGTTGAAAAGCTTAATTTGAAAGATGTTATTGTTGCCCAAACCGGGTGTATTGGAGTTTGCAGACTTGAACCTATTGTTGAAGTAATAAGACCTGGTGAGGATAAGGTAACTTATATAAAAATGACTCCTGAAAAGGCAAGAAGAGTTGTAAATGAGCATGTTGTCGGAGGAAAAGTTGTTGAAGAATATGTTATGCATATAGTTGATGGAAAAATTATAAATGACTATACAGTAGAAAAAGATTGATTTGGGGGTGATTTATAAATGTACCGTTCACAAGTATTAATTTGCGGTGGAACTGGATGCACTTCATCTGGCTCTATGGATATTAAAAAGGCGCTGGAAGATGAACTAAAAAAGCGTGGGATTGATAAGGAAGTTGAAGTTATAAGAACAGGGTGCTTTGGGCTTTGTGCACTTGGACCAGTAGTTATTATTTATCCTGAAGGAGCCTTTTATAGCAGGGTGAAGGTTGAGGATATTCCAGAACTTGTTGAAGAGCATCTTATTAAAGGAAGAATTTTAAAAAGATTAGTATATCATGAGTCTATTGAGCAGGATAGAGTTAAGTCTCTTGATGAAGTTGGTTTTTATAAAAAACAAATGAGGGTTGCACTTAAAAATTGCGGCGTTATAGATCCTGAGAATATAGATGAATACTTAGCATTTGATGGATATAAAGCACTTGAAAAGGTTTTAACAACAATGAAACCAGAAGAGGTTATATCTCAAATTAAAAAATCTGGATTAAGAGGAAGAGGAGGCGGTGGATTCCCAACAGGGCTTAAATGGGAGCTTACTGCTAAACCAGTTGCAGATCAAAAGTATGTAGTATGTAATGCTGATGAAGGGGATCCAGGTGCCTTTATGGATAGATCTATTCTTGAAGGAGATCCTAATTGTGTTCTTGAAGCTATGGAAATAGCAGGATATGCTATTGGTGCAACAAAAGGATTTATTTATATAAGAGCTGAGTATCCAATTGCAGTTAAAAGACTATCTATTGCAATTAATCAAGCAAAAGAATATGGACTTTTAGGAAAGAACATTCTTGGAACAGGATTTGAATTTGATATAGAAATAAGGCTTGGCGCTGGCGCCTTTGTTTGTGGTGAAGAGACAGCCCTTATGAATTCAATTGAAGGAAAACGAGGTATGCCAAGACCAAAACCACCTTTCCCTGCAAATAGCGGACTTTGGGGGAAACCAACACTTATAAATAATGTAGAGACCTATGCAAACATCACTAAAATCATATTAAATGGTGCTGATTGGTTTGCAAATATCGGAACAGAAAAAAGTAAAGGAACAAAAGTTTTTGCTTTAGGTGGAAAAATTACTAATACAGGGCTTGTTGAAATTCCTATGGGAACCACCCTTCGTGAGATAATATATGATATTGGCGGTGGTATTCCAAATAATAAGAAATTTAAAGCTGTTCAAACTGGAGGACCATCTGGAGGCTGTATTCCAGCAGAACTAATTGACATACCAATTGATTATGATTCTTTAATATCAATAGGTTCAATGATGGGTTCTGGCGGAATGATTGTACTTGATGAGGATAATTGTATGGTTGATGTTGCAAGGTTTTATCTTGACTTTATAAAGGATGAATCTTGTGGAAAATGCACTCCATGCAGAGTTGGAACTAAGAGGATGCTTGAAATACTTGAAAAAATTACAAGAGGTCAAGGAACTATGGATGACCTTGATAAACTTGAAACTCTTGCAAAGGAAATAAAAGCATCATCCCTTTGCGGTTTAGGTCAAACTGCGCCTAATCCTGTACTTTCAACTCTAAAATATTTTAGGGATGAATATATTGCTCACATTGTTGATAAAAAGTGCCCTGCAGGAGTTTGTAAGGCTTTACTTCAGTATAAGATTGATGATGAAAAGTGCAGAAAATGCGGCCTTTGTGCAAGAAGCTGCCCTGTTTCAGCTATAGAAGGTAAGGTTAAAGAAAAGTTTACAGTAAATCAGGACAAGTGTATAAAATGTGGAACTTGCATGACAAAGTGCCCATTTAAAGCAATTGATAAAAAATAAAGGCAAGGAGGGGATAACATGGATATTGTAAAGTTTACTATAGATGGTAAAGAGATAGAGGTGCCAAAAGGCACTACAGTACTTCAGGCCGCTAGAGCAAATGGCATAAATATACCTTCGCTTTGTTATTTAAAGGATGTAAATAAAACTGCAGCATGCAGAGTGTGCCTTGTAGAAGTAGGGCCTAAATTAATAGCTTCATGCTCACTTGAGGCTGAAAATGGAATGGCTGTTAAAACAAATACAAAAAAAGTAAGAGATGCAAGAAGGACTGTAGTTGAGCTTCTTTTATCAAATCATAAAAGAGAATGTTTAACATGTATAAGAAGTGAAAACTGTGAACTGCAAAGTTTAGCTAAGGAATTAAACATAAGAGATATACCCTATGAAGGTGAAAAGATAAAGGGTGATTTAGATGTTTCATCTAAATCCATTGTTAGAGATCCTGAAAAGTGCATTTTATGTGGAAGATGCATCTCAACTTGTGGAGATGTTCAAAGTGTATATGCTATAGGATATGGCAACAGAGGTTTTAAGACAAAAGTTACACCAGCATATGAAAGAGGATTAGGCGATACAGTATGCACAAATTGTGGACAATGCATTATGGCATGCCCTGTTGGAGCTTTGCATGAAAAAGAAAATATTGTTGATGTATGGAAAGCTATAGAGGATCCAGAAAAAGTAGTAATTGTTCAAACAGCACCAGCTGTTCGTGTAGCTCTTGGTGAAGAATTTGGGCTTCAAAGGGGAACCAGGGTTACAGGGAAGATGACAGCAGCACTAAAAAAATTAGGCTTTGATTATGTATTCGATACTGATTTTGGTGCTGATTTAACAATAATGGAAGAAGGAACAGAATTATTAAACCGTCTTAATGAGAATAAAAATCTCCCGCTTATGTCATCTTGCTGTCCAGCTTGGGTAAAATTTGTTGAACATTATTATTCTGATATGCTTGATAATTTATCCACATGTAAGTCACCTAGCGAAATGGAAGGCGCGCTTATAAAAAGTTATTTTGCAAACAAGATGGGAATTGATCCAAAGAAAATTGTTTCTGTTTCTATAATGCCATGTGTGGCTAAAAAATTCGAAGGCGATAGGGAAGAACTTGGTAAGGATGGATTATCAGATATAGATTATGTTTTAACTACAAGAGAGCTTGCAAGAATGATAAAGGAAGCAGGTATTGACTTTAACAATATTGAAGATGATGAGTTTGAAAATCCTTTTGGAGAAGCAACAGGTGCTGGTGTTATATTTGGAGCTACAGGCGGAGTTACTGAAGCAGCACTTAGAACGATTTATGAAATAACTTCTGGTGAGGAGCTTAAAGATGTTGAATTTAAAGCAGTTCGTGGAACTGAAGGTATAAAAGAAACAGAAGTAAAATTAAAAAATGGGAAAACAGTTAAAGCTGTGGTAGTAAATGGGCTTGCCAATGCAAGAAAAGTTCTTGATGAAATAAAGGCAGGAAGTAAAAAGTATGATTTCATTGAAGTAATGGCTTGTCCTGGTGGATGTGTAACAGGTGGAGGTCAGCCGATTATAAATTCTAGAGAAAGAGAAGAAATTGATATAAAAGCGCAAAGGGCAAAAGGAATTTATGATGAGGATAAATCTCTTCCAATTAGAAAATCTCATAAAAATCCTTATATAATTAAATTATATAAAGAGTTTTTAGGTGAACCTAATAGCCATGTAAGCCATGAATATTTGCATACTCATTATGTAAAGAGAAATAAGTTTTAAAAGGAGAGAGCTACAGCTCTCTTTTTTGTATAATACTAACCCAAGGGTGCAGCATCCGTAATATCCCGCCTTAAGGCGGGATATTACGGATGGTAGCCATTGAATTGGATAAATTAAATTCTTGAAAAAGCTCTAAAAGATATGATATTATAAGAAATCATTGATCAAAAAATTAAATTTTTGTATAATTTATAAATGGCTTGTATGGTATAATGTAAAATGATAAACTTATATGAGTATAAGTTGCCTACTTAAAAAATAAATTTACTTATTTTAAGATAGATGCATAAGTGAGGCACCTATGAAATTTGTACAATATCAATGACGAAAACTTCTAATTTCTAAGTGCCCAATTGTAAAATTATAAAAATATGTTTAAAAAAGTAAATTTATATTAATAATTATAAGAGGTGGAATAACCTATGAACAGCAGGTCTTCCAATAATATTTTTATTGCAATTGGTCTCATACTGCTTTGTGGACTTATTGGCGGTGGCATTGGTGAGGCATTGGGGCAGAACTTTAAAAATCTTGGATTTTTAAAACAGTCTGCTGTTATTGGCATGACAAATCCACTTACATTAGATTTTAAACTAATAGCTATAACTTTTGGTATAAAATTAAATGTAAATCTTTTATCATTAATTGGTATGCTTGTAGGTTTATTTATTTATATTAAAAAATGCAGGTGATTTTTTTGGCTAAGTTTGTACTTGCTTCTGCTTCTCCGAGGAGAGCTGATATTTTAAAAAAATTAGGGATTGATTTTGAAGTAATTCCTTCAAGCTTTGATGAAAAATCTAATATAAAGGATGTAAGGGAGCTAGTAAAATATTTAGCAGAAGGAAAAGCTAAAGATGTCATGTCTAAAACTGATGCTGCTGATGTAATTATTATTGGTGCAGATACAGTAGTTTACTTTGATAATAAGATAATTGGAAAGCCTAAATCTGAAGAAGAAGCATTTCAAATATTAAAAATGCTTAATAATAAAAAGCATAAGGCTTTAACAGGGATTTGTGTAATTGATAAAAAGAACAACAAAATAATAACTGACTATGAGGTTACAAATGTATTCTTTAACGATTTAAGTGATGAAGAAATTTTATCTTATATAAAAACCAAGGAGCCTTTTGATAAGGCAGGTGCCTATGGAATCCAAGGCCTTGGAAGTTTACTTGTAAAAAGAATTGAAGGATGCTATTTTAATGTGGTTGGGATGCCAGTTACTAAATTATATATGATTTTAAAGAAGATGGGGGTAAATCTTATGGTAAAGGAAGGAGAACATGGGAGATAACTTTACAATTAGAGATATTCCTAATGATGACAGACCAAGAGAAAGGCTTCTTAAATATGGTCCTGAAGTTCTTTCAAATGCAGAACTGCTGGCGATAATAATTAGAGTTGGCACAAAATCTGAAAATGCTATAGTTTTAGCAAATAAAGTATTAAGTACAAATGAAGGTTTAAAATATTTATCAACTTGTACAATACAGGAGCTTTCCAGTATAAAAGGTATTGGTGGCGCAAAAGCAGCACAAATTAAGGCTGCAGTTGAGCTTGGAAGAAGGCTGAAAAACTACAAACAGGATATTAAAATTAAGATTTCTTGTCCCAAAGATGCTGCAGAGCTTGTAATGGAAGATATGCGATATTTAAAAAAAGAATATTTAAAGGTAATTTTTTTAAATACCAAAAATGTGGTTATTGATGTAAATGATTTATTTATTGGCAGCTTAAATTCTTCTGTTGTACATCCACGTGAGATTTATTCTGAGGCAATCAGAAAGAGCAGCTCTTCAATTATAATTTGCCATAATCATCCTTCAGGGGATCCTTCTCCAAGTGAAGAGGACGCAAATGTTACAAAAAGACTTTTTGAGGTTGGAAAACTTGTTGGAATAGATTTAATTGATCATATTGTAATTGGAGATGGAACATATATAAGTTTAAAAGAAAAAGGAATAATATAATTAGGAATATAGTCTATCAAATGAAAGGAGCAATTTTATGAGTTTTTTTGGATTTTCAAAAGATATGGGAATAGATTTAGGTACAGCAAATACTTTAGTTTATATTAAGGGTAAAGGAATTATACTTCGTGAGCCATCTGTTGTTGCAATTAGAAATGATAATAAAAAACAGGTTTTAGCAGTTGGAGATGAAGCAAAGGAAATGATAGGCAGGACTCCTGGAAATATTGTTGCAATAAGACCATTAAAGGATGGGGTTATTGCTGATTTTGATATTACTCAAGTAATGCTTAAAAAGTTTATTGAAAAGGCTACCAATAACAGCTCATTTGTGAGACCTAGAATTGTTGTTTGTTTTCCATCGGGGGTAACTGAAGTGGAAAGAAGAGCAATTGAAGAGGCAACAAAGCAGGCAGGAGCTAGAGAAGTACATTTAATGGAAGAACCAATGGCAGCTGCAATAGGCTCAGGTCTTCCTGTAAGTGAGCCAACTGGAAGTATGGTTGTAGATATTGGCGGAGGAACAACGGAAGTGGCAGTTATATCTCTTGGCGGAATTGTTACAAGCCAATCGCTTAGAATTGCAGGTGATGAGCTTGATCAAGCAATTGTTTCTTATATTAAAAAGGAATATAGCTTAATGATTGGAGAAAGAACTGCCGAACGTGTTAAGATAGAAATAGGTTCAGCATTTAAAGAGGATGAAGAGAAGACTATGGATATAAAAGGAAGGGATTTAATTACTGGACTTCCAAAGGTAATTACAATTTCTTCTTCTGAAATCAGGGAAGCACTTAAAGAGCCTGTATTATTAATTGTTGATGCAATAAAATCTACTCTTGAAAAAACTCCACCAGAATTATCAGCAGATATTATGGATAAAGGGATCATGTTAACTGGCGGTGGAGCAATGCTTTATGGACTTGATATGCTTATAAACAGTGAAACTCATATGCCTGTTCATATTGCAGAAGATCCACTTGATTGTGTTGCACTTGGAGCAGGAAAAGCTTTAGATCAAATTGATAAGCTTTCAGCAGGAAGAGGGATTCCTATATCCTAAAAGTATGGGATAGGAAGAGTGAGTTGGATGAATTTTTTTAAAAGTAAATTACTTACTTTAGTATTGGTCCTATGTTTAGTTTTTACTATATTTATAGGGACAACATCAAACAATAAAGGAAATGTCGGTTCTGTCCAAAATGTTATTACATCAATTGTATCACCAATTCAAAAATTTACTTATACTGCTGGGCAGAGGGTAGCAGATATATTCCGTTATATTAAATCTTTATCTGAATTAAAAAATGAAAATGAAAATTTAACTTCTAAAATTAATGATTTAAATCAAAAGCTTGTTGATTATGATAGATTAAAAAGAGAAAACGATGAAATGAATAAACTTCTTGGATTTAAAAATTCAAGAAGTGATTTAAAATTTGTTGGAGCTAATGTTATTGGTAAAGTTGGTGACAACTGGTTTGATGCAATTATCATAGACATTGGGGAAGATGATGGTGTTAAAAAAGGTCAGTATGTTATTAGTGGAAACGGTTTAGTAGGGCAGGTTATTGAAACTGCAAAAACTACATCTAAAGTTATGACTATACTTGATGATAAGATTAATATTCCTGCTAAGGTTTCTTCAACTGGAGAGGACGGAATAGTAAACGGTGCAGGGGAAGGAATGGACAAGAAATGCAAGATAAATTATCTGGCAAATGATACTAAAACCAAGCCAGGGGATGCGGTTGTGACATCAAATATAATAAGTGATGATAATATTATAATTCCTTCTAATATTCTTATTGGATTTGTTGAAAAAGTGGAAGATGACAAGCCTAATTTGGTTAAGACTGCATATGTTAAACCCGTTGTTGATTTCTCAACTCTTGAAAAAGTTATGCTCATAATAAGATAAGAGGGGGGAATCTATATGAAAAAGGTTCCAATTTTAGTTGCTTTATCTTTAATAGTAGTTGTTCTTCAACAGGCAGTGTTTTCAAATATAAAAATTTTTGGAATTACCTTTGATATCGTTTTTGTTTATATAGTTTGCTATTCATTAACAAGAAATGATATTGAAAGTATCATTACAGCACTTTTTACAGGTGTAATTAGGGATGCTTTTTTCCCTGGAGTGTTTGGTGTAAATACAATTATATATATAATAACAGCTTATTTAGCTGGAATTGTTCAAAAAAAAATATATAGAAACTCTATTTTTATACCAATAGTTTTTACAATGTTATTTACAATATTAAAAGATGCTTTATATTTTTCGTTTATGTATTTAATAAATTATAAACCTATAGCATTTAGTATTGTGACTAAGGTAATCCTTGTTGAGGGCATTTCAAATTCAATAGTTAGCATAATAATGTATAAACTTATGCAAAAATTAAATAGAACTAAGCTTTTGAAAGAGGAATGGAAATTTTAATTTAGGTGATATTATGAAAACAATTAAAAATAAGCGAATAACTGAATATACTTTAATAGTCATAATAATATTTGTTGTATTAGCAGCTAGACTTTTTTATTTACAGATTATTGCTGGAGATGACTATAGAAATATTGCATCAGATCAGGCTGAAAGATGTACTTCTCAGATACCACCCAGGGGAGAGATACTAGATGTTAATGGGAAAAAGTTGGCTACTAATATACCAAGTTACAGCGTAACCTATTCTATTCATGGTAAAACAGATAATGAGCAGACAAATAAATCACTGTCAGAAGCTGTTAAAATTATATATAAAAATGGTGAACAGGATAAAATAAATGATAAATCACTTCCAATTAAATATGATTCAGCTTCAAATACCTTTGAATATTATTTTAATATTGATGATGAAAAAATTGTAAAAGACAGGATTAAAAGTTTTATAGAAAGCAATAAGTTAACAGAAAACGCAGATGCAAAAACAGCGTTTTATGAGCTTGCCAAAAAGGATAAGCTTACTGATGAAAATAATGCTCCAAAATATGGATTAAGCACAGAAATGCTTCATAAAGTCCTGGCATTAAGGCTTGCAATAAATGAAAATACTTTTAGACAATATATGGATATTACTGTAGCAAATAACGTCAGCAAACAAACTTTTTATGACATGAAATTTAGAAACAATGATATGCCTGATATTAATTGTGATGTAACACCACTTAGATATTATCCCAATGGAGAAGTTGGTTCATCTTTTTTGGGATATTTAAAGAAAATTTCTGATGGCGACAAGGAGAAATATTCAAATTTAGGATACGATGTAAATAGAGAGCTTATTGGCGCTACTGGGCTTGAAAAAAGCCTTGAAAACAATACAGATTTAAACATTAAACTTCATGGTGAGTCTGGACAAAAGTGGTTTAAAGTAGACAACAGGGGAAGAATAATTGATAAAACCGGATGGACTGATCCAATTCCAGGAGATACAGTACAAACAACTATTAATTTAGATGTTCAAAAAGTTGCTGAACAATCTTTTGATGAAGTTATGGAGAATATAAGAAAAGGAACTTATGGCGATAAACCATTTCCAAATGCAAATCGCGGTGCTATGGTGGTTATGAACGTAAATACAGGGGAAATTATAGCATTTGTAAGCAGACCTGGTTTTGATCCTAATATATTTGCAGAAACTGGCGGGTTAACTACAGAGCAATATAATGAATTGTTTAGACCTGACAAAATTTATCAAGAAAAGCTATATAACTTACCAGTTAATGCTGCTTCAAGGAAAAATGGTGCTCCTGTTCCTGAAGGCGGCTATGGAGACATTTATGATGTACTGCCTAAAAAAACATTTAATTATGCCTCCTGCGGAACTGCTCCTCCTGGTTCAACTTTCAAGCCATTAACTGCTATAGCCGGATTAGAAGAAGGGGTAATTACTCCAAGTACCATAATTGTAGATCAAGGTGTTTATAAAGGGGTACCAGGTATTGCTCCTGTTTGTTGGATATTCCATGATAGAGGAACAACCCATGGGCCTGTAAATGTTTCAGATGCTATTAAGGTTTCATGCAACTATTTTTTCTACGAGGTTGGCCGTAGACTTGGATATGATAAGATAGGTGAGTGGGCTTATAAGTTTGGATTAGGCAGGAACCCATCTACTTTTGAAGCACCATCTACAGGAATTGAAATAGAAGAAAAGCCTGGCAGTGTAGGGAGTCCTAAAAATTATAAGATTAATAATATTAAGCCTAAAATGGATGAAGTGATGGAAGAATTAAAAAAACCTGCTTATAATATGGATGCAAATTTACTTGTAAAAGATTCATTAGCATATAAGGAAATTAAAGAAATGCTCATGAATGGTGTTTATGATGAAGGAAAGCTTGAAAAGGCTGGTGTGTCATCAAGCAAGGCTAAAAACTATATTAAGTATAAAGTAGATCAATTTAATGGTGAGGCTTCAAATCCAGGGAATCCTTTAAGTACTGCAATAGGTCAGGGAGATACAAATCTTTCACCTCTGCAGATGGCACAATATATTTCTACTCTTGTTAATGGAGGTACAAGATATAAGGCTCACCTTGTTAAAAAGGTTTTGAATCCTGATGGAAGCGTTAAAAAGGAAATTAAACCTCAAGTTTTAAGTAAGATCGACCTTCATAAGGAAAATGTGGATGTAGTTAAAGAAGGTATGAAAAAAGTTACTGAAGAGGGAGGAACTGCATCATCAGTTTTTTCAAACTATCCAATTGAAATGGGTGGTAAAACTGGTAGTGCAGAGTTTGGTGATAATTCAGAGTATGTAGGAAGAAGTGCATATGGATGGTATGTAGGTTTTGCTCCATACGATAATCCTGAAATTGCTGTGGCAGCTGTTGTATATGACGGCGGACATGGAAACTATGTTGCAAGAGCAGTTAAGGATGTTTATGATGAATATTTTGGATTCAACAAACAAGATGGTACTCAAAATAAGGGTAAATAAAAATTTTATTAAGATCTTTATTTATTTTTAAGAGGAGCTGTTACACTAAGGAATTTATATACAATATATTGATTTGCAAATTTAAAGTTAGCACAATATATTGCAGCATTTATTTTTAGTGCAATAGCTCCTTTTTTGATTAAAGCTATATATATATATACATATTAATAAAGATTTTAACTATTTTTATAGTAATTTGTATGATAAAATATAGTAAATATAGTTTTCTATTTTTTATAATATTGAAGGAAATTTGGATTTTTTGGAGAAATATCTATAAGAGGACTTATTGGAGGTCAGCCATGGAAAATATTACGATAAAAGGGAATAAAGAAGGTATTGTAGTATATATTAATTCTTCTAATTTTGATGAAGTTAAAAATGAGTTGTTTGAAAAGATAAATAAAGCAAAAGATTTCTTTAGCGGATCCAAACTTATAATAAGAGACAATAATAAGTATTTGGATGAGGAAAAGTATAATTTACTTAAAGAACTTTTGATAAATAATTTTAATATTCAGGTAATAGATACAAAAAATAGTTCAACTAAGAAGCGTTTACCTTCACTATATGATCAAAGTGAAGTAAGAACAAAGTTTATTAGAAACATTATAAGATCAGGGCAACTCATAAAGTATAATGGGAATATTGTTATAATTGGAGATGTTAATTGTGGTGCAGAAGTAATAGCAAGTGGTAGCATTATTATACTTGGAGTATTAAGAGGTATTGCTCATGCAGGGTTTAATGGTAATAGAAAATCATATGTTGCTGCGTATAAACTTGAACCATCACAGCTAAGGATTGCTAATTTAATAGCAAGGGCACCTGATAACTACAAACAGCCATCAGATATTCCTGAAATAGCCATTATTAAACAGGGAGGCATAGTTGTAGAACCTTATTTACCAAATAAATATTTTTAATATGGAGGTAGTTTGTCTATGGGAATAGGGATAGTAATAACATCTGGAAAAGGGGGAGTTGGTAAAACAACTACTACAGCAAATTTAGGTACAGGTCTTGCCCTTTTGGGTAAAAAAGTTGTTGTATTGGATGCAGATACTGGACTTAGAAATCTTGATCTTCATCTTGGACTTGAAAATAGAATTGTTTATAATCTTGTTGATGTAATAGAAGGCACATGCAAATTAAAACAAGCCTTAATAAAAGATAAACGTCTTGACAATTTATACCTTTTACCAACAGCTCAGATTAAAGATAAAACTTGTGTAACCCAGGAGCAAATGCAGGAATTGGTTGAAAGCTTAAAAAATGATTTTGATTTTGTTCTTATAGATTGTCCTGCTGGTATAGAAGGTGGATTTGAGAATGCTGTTGCAGGAGCTGATATGGCATTGATTGTAACTACTCCTGAAGTATCTGCAGTTAGAGATGCAGATAGAATTATTGGTAAACTTGAATCAAAAGGGATTGATGATCATAGGCTTATTGTAAATAGGATAAACTATGATATGACAAAAAAAGGTGAAATGCTAAATATTGATGATATGACAGATATACTTGCAATTAAACTTATTGGAATAGTTCCTGAAGATGAAAAGATTGTAGTTTCAACAAATAGGGGTGAACCTGCGATTTTAGATGAAAATTCTAAAGCAGGACAAGCATTTAAAAATATTTCAAGAAGAATTTTGGGTGAAGAGGTTCCATATATGGAGCTAAATGACGATAATGAAGGGTTTTTAAATAAACTTAAAAAAATATTTTTCAAAAATTAAGGGGTGAGAACATGGATTTTATAAGTAAAATGTTTGGTAAGGAGCCTGCATCAAAAGATATAGCTAAGGAAAGGCTGAAATTAATTTTAATTCATGATAGATCTGATATGTCACCTCAATTTTTAGAATCAATTAAAAATGATATTATTAAGGTAATCTCTGATTATGCAGAAGTGGACAGGGATGGCATTGAAGTAAAATATGAAGATGACATGGGTTCTCCAGCACTTGTAGCAAGTATACCATTAAAAAATACGAAAAAAACTTCAAGAAGATAGGAAAAACATTCCTATCTTTTTCTTATCTCCGCTTGGATATGTTCATTAATAATTTTAAATTATAAGGTGAAGATAGCCGCATCTAAATTGTTTTAAAAAAGTAATATATGTGGTATAATCATCAAAGAACTTATTTAGGGGACACAGAGGTTATACACACCTAAATGAGGATGGTAACTATCGATTAATTCGGTGAGGTGTTTAGATGTATATAAACAAAAAAATATTCAAAGAAATGGATTACAGCATTCTTTTTAGCATGATTGCTATTTGTATTTTAGGAATAATCTCTATAGGCAGTGCAACAAATGCCTTTGTGGAGGGTGGAAACCCCAAAACATTTATTATGCAAATTTTATGGTTTATCTTTTCATGTATAATTGGATTTGTTGTTTTATTAATTGATTATAATACAATAGGAGACTATTATAAAGTTATTTATATATTTACCAATATATTGCTGGTTTTAGTCTTAGTTGCAGGATCAGAAAGAAATGGTGCAAAGTCATGGCTTGGAATAGGAACTTTTGGAATTCAGCCTTCTGAATTTGCTAAGGTATCTTTGATTATTGGACTTGCTAAGATATTGGAAGGAATGGATAATATTAATACGTGGAAAAACATGTTAAAAATTTTAATATACGTAGGAATACCAATGTTCCTTATTAAGCTTGAACCTGATACAGGCACAAATATAATATTTCTGGTTATAATCGCGGGTATGCTTTTTGTAGCAGGATTAAATGCTAAAATAATATGGGG
>DHEX01000019.1:15851-16879 GCA_002400085.1 Clostridiaceae bacterium UBA4839
TTGGTTCGGGTATGTTTTTTGGAAGAGGAATTAACAACTCAGATTTAACCAGAGGTGAATTCATTCCATATTGCCATACAGATTTTATTTTTAGTACGTTTGCTGAAGCTTTTGGCTTTTTAGGTTGTATAATCCTATTAGGATTTTATTTCAATTTAATATATAAAAGTATTAAAATAGCAAATGAATCGAAAGATAAATTTGGAAAGTATATGGTTATTGGGATAGTTACTATGTTAACCTATCAAATACTTCAAAATATAGGGATGGATATTGGTATTGTACCTATAACAGGAATACCACTGCCTTTTATGAGTTACGGAGGAAGTTCACTTCTAACCAATGTAATAGCAATAGCATTAGTTTTAAATGTAGGAATGAGAAAGAAAAAAATAAATTTTTAAAAAGTGTGCTGCTGCAAAATTTTGCAGCAGCTTTTTTTTAGGTGCCAGCCTCCTGACATTTGACATTTAATACGATTTCATAAATGTCAAATGTCAAGAGGCTGGCACCCTTTTGTTCATATTTTTAATGTATGAGTAATATTTATATAAAAAGGGGTGAATATTCATGAATAATGCTTATTATCCAAATCCATATAAAAGAAAAGCAAAAACATCATACTTAAAAAAGCTTTCAATGCAGCTTTCTATTGTACTAATGATTTTACTTGTACTTATACTTTTAAAATATACAAGTGGCAAATTTTCTGCAGGAATTAATGAAAAATTAAGAAGCACATTTTACAGTGATATGACAAATAAAACAGAAGATGCTTTTAAGAATATGAACCCGAATTTTAATGAAAAAATAAAAAAAATATTCAATAAACCTGGAAACAGCAGCTTTAAAATTGATTTCTTACCTATAGATGGAATCGTAACTTGTGAATATGGGAAAAGAATAAACCCTGTAACTAATAATGAGGAAATCCATACAGGTATTGACATTGACAGCCCTGAAGGAAAAAATGTTGAAGCAGTTTATGACGGAGTTATAGAAAAGGTAATGGATGATAAATTTTTAGG
>DHEX01000019.1:16922-20514 GCA_002400085.1 Clostridiaceae bacterium UBA4839
CCTCACCTTCATTTTGAAGTACACAAAAATGGAAAGCCTGTAAACCCTGTAGATTATTTAACTAATAAGTAAAGCTGGAAAACTGATGAAAAAAGAATATTATATTAGATTATTTTTATCAATAATTATTATACTAATCATTTTTATTTACAGCAAAGAGAGCTTTAAATATCTTTTTTTCTTAATTTGTCATGAGGCGGTACATATTATTACTGCTGCTAAGCTTGGATATAGAACAGATAAATTCTTAATTCTTCCTTTTGGAGTAACAGCAAATATTAAAGATGATATAATAAATCCTATAGATGATATTTTGATATCTCTGTCAGGTCCGCTGTTTAATTTAATAATTGCTGTTCTTTTTTATTTTTTATATATACAATATGGATATGACTATATTTATTTTAAAGTAAATATAGTACTTATGCTCTTTAACTTGATTCCGGCAGGTTTCTTAGATGGAGGAAGAATACTAAAGGATATTATAAAAGTTTATTATAGTTTTTATTACAGTGAATTTTTAATTTATTTGAATGGAATAATATTTGGATGTATAATACTATTTATAACAATTTATGAAGGAAATATATTTAAGTTTTTAATTAAAGCATTATTTGGGGTATATTTTATTTTTGTCAGTTTTCAGGATAGAAAAAGTATTAATTATCGAATTATTAAAGATTTTTTATATAAAGGATTTTATTTGAAAAATAAAAATAATTATAAAGTAGAATTAAGGGGCTTTAATATCCATACCAAGCTATTTGATGTGATAAAAACTTTTTGTTTTAAGCATTACTATATTATTTATGTAATGGGTGGCAAAAATCCAATAAAAAAGATTGATGAAGAGGATATTATTAAAGCATACTTAAGTTATGGAAATATATCTTTAGATGAATGTTTAAAATATGATTTACAGGAGGAAGAGCCATGGTAAAAATTACAGATGAGATGCTTTTAAGTGTTGAAAAACCTGGAAGATATATAGGCAATGAAATTAATGTAGTTTACAAGGATGCTCACAGCATTGATATCAGGTTTGCAATGTGCTTTCCTGATGTTTATGAAGTAGGTATGTCTCACCTTGGAATTAAAATTTTATATCATGAGATGAATGAAAGGGAAGATACATATTGTGAAAGAGCTTTTGCACCTTGGCCTGATATGGAAAAAGTTTTAAGGGACAACAAAATTCCACTTTTCTCCCTTGAAACAAGGGAGCCCCTATGTAATTTTGATATGGTTGGATTTACTCTTCAATATGAAATGAGTTATACAAATATTCTAAATATGCTTGATATGTCAGGAATTCCTCTTCTGTCAAAGGATAGAGAAGGCTTTCCTTTTATTGTTTTTGGAGGACCTTGTGCTTATAATCCGGAGCCATTAGCAGATATTGCAGATTTCTTTGTGCTTGGGGAAGCTGAAGAGGTAATCAATGAAATTCTTGATGTATATAAGGATTGGAAAAAGGCTAATAGAAGTAGAGTTGAATTTCTTGATGAGGTTTCTAAGATTGAAGGGGTTTATGTACCTTCTTTTTATAATGTTGAATATAAGAGTGATGGAACAATAAAAAGCAGGATACCCAAAAAAGAAGGATGCAAAAATATTATAAAAAAGAGAATAATTAAAGATTTAAATAAGGGATATAGCATTGATAAGATGATAGTTCCTTTAATAGATATTGTTCATGACAGAATTATGCTTGAAACATTTAGAGGCTGCACAAGAGGATGCAGATTTTGCCAGGCAGGAATGATTTATAGACCTGTTAGAGAAAAAACTGTAAATACATTAATGGAATATGCAGATAAATTATTAAAAAATACAGGATATGATGAAATATCTTTAACGTCCCTTAGCATATGTGATTATTCTGATTTAAAAAAATTAATATTTGGTCTTATTGAAAAATATAAAGGGGACAAAGTTGGTATTTCACTTCCGTCCCTTAGAATAGATTCATTTTCAGTAGAACTTATAAATGAAATACAAAAGGTTAGGAAGACAGGGCTTACATTTGCACCTGAAGCAGGAACTCAAAGAATGAGGGACATTATAAATAAGGGTGTATGTGAGGAGGATTTAATAAATTCTGTTACCTGTGCATTTGAATCTGGATGGAGTAAAATAAAGCTTTATTTTATGATTGGACTTCCTCTTGAGACTATGGATGATGTGGCAGGTATTTCAGACCTTGCTTATGAGGTAGTAGATTCTTATTATAAAGTCCCTAAGGATAAGAGGAAAAAGGGACTTTCTGTAACAGTAAGTACCTCTTCATTTGTACCAAAACCCTTTACTCCTTTTCAGTGGGATGCACAGGATAAAATTGATACCCTTATGGAAAAGCAATACTTTCTTAAGGATAAAATAAGGGATAGAAGAATTACCTATAATTATCATGATTCAAAAACTAGTTTCCTTGAAGGCGTATTTGCAAGAGGTGATAGAAGGCTTACCAAGGTGCTTATAAAAGCCTATGAAAAGGGATGCAAGTTCGATGGATGGAGGGAGTACTTTGATTATGATAAGTGGATGGAAGCATTTAAGGAATGTAATGTAGATCCTTCATTTTATGCTAACAGAAAAAGAGAATATGATGAAGTGCTTCCTTGGGATTTTATAGATATTGGTGTTTCAAAGAGGTATCTTGTTAATGAAAGAGAAAAGGCGTCAAGAGGAGAAACTACACCGGATTGCAGAATTAAATGTACTGGCTGCGGTATAGCTAAATTCATAGAGGATGGTGAATGCTTTAATGGAGCGAATTTTAGTAAAGTTCACGAAAATAAATAATATTAAATTCATATCACATTTGGATACTATGAGAACATTAAATAGAGCAATGAGAAGAGCAGGTATTGATATAATGTACAGCTGTGGGTTTAACCCCCATGCAAATATTTCAGTAGCTGCACCGCTGCAGCTTGGAATAGAAAGTGTTTCTGAATATGCAGATATAAATATTCAATCTACAGTTGATTTAAAAAAGTTTAAGGATAGTTTAAATAATGCATTGCCTTTAGGACTAAAGATTGTAGAAGCTGTAAAAATTGAAGGAAAGAAGCCTTCAGCAATGGGAAGTGTAGCTGCAGCTTCTTATTCGATTAAAATGAAAGCTATGAAAACTACGGAAGATGAAATTAAAAAAGTAATAGAAAATATTATGTCGCAAAAGGAAATAGTAAGACTAAAAAGAACAAAATCTGGCGAAAAAGATGTGGATGTCAGACCATTTATTATTGATATTAAATATGTTGATTTATGTGAAGAGGAATTAAGTTTAAGATTATTATTACGTACAGGAAGCAGAGGAAATATTTCTCCTCAAATGGTAACTGAAATAATTGAAGACTTTTCAAATAAATCAATATGCAATGCCCATTCAATTGTTCGTGAAGAAATATATGCGCAGAAGAATGAAAAATTAATAGACTTATGCTCATATCTACTAGGGGAGTGATTTTTTGGCTCATTTATATATTGATGAAGGAATAACCCAAAGTAGAGCGGCAATTTTTGAAAAGGATGAGATAACTGAACTATATATTGAAAATCATTTTGATTTTAATATATGTGGAAA
>DHEX01000019.1:20603-21170 GCA_002400085.1 Clostridiaceae bacterium UBA4839
CATCAGCATACCAGGAAAGTTTATTGTTCTTTTACCTGAAGATCACAGCATAAATGTTTCAAAAAAAATAAATGATATAAATAAACGAAGGCGCTTAAAAAAAATTTCCAGGGAAATTATGGGTGACAATGGGATGATTCTTAGAACTGAAGCACAATATGAAGATGAAGAAACAATAAAGGATGAGTATGAATATTTAAATGAACTTTGGAAGGGCATAAGCAAGGGATTTTTATATAAAAAATCTCCTTGTATTCTTTTTAACTCGAGAAATTTTTGTGAATTTGTTTTAAGAGAATATGCAAAAAATAATGTAGACGAGATAGTTATAAATAAGGAAGAAGACTTAATAAAAATAGAATCTATATTAGCTGCACAGGGCAGCGATAGTAAAAAGATTTCTTTTCAGGATAATAGTTTTAAAGAGATGGATGGAGTTTATAATTTAATAAAAAATTCTTTAAATAAAACAGTAAAACTTCCATCAGGCGGATTTTTGATTATAGAAAAAACTGAAGCGCTTATTGCAATTGATGTCAATACAGGAAATTTTGTAGGAAATGAGAA
>DHEX01000019.1:21259-34066 GCA_002400085.1 Clostridiaceae bacterium UBA4839
GGGTTTACAAAGTTAGGATTGCTTGAAATGAGCCGGGCCAAAAAAGGAAAGGATATAATTAGCCTAACTGGATGCTCGGATGCATTTTCTATGGATAGTATTTGCTATAATTTAAAGAATGTTGAAAATCACTGTATTAAAGAAATGAAAAGATTTAATGCAAGGCAATTTGAAGTTTTTATGCAAGAAGAGCTCATTAGGATAATCAATGAAAAATTTAAATTCTTTATTGATAAAATGAAGGAAATATATAATATAGATATTTATTTAGTAAAGGACAAAGCAGAAAACAATTATTTGATTAAAAGAAGATAGTGTAAAATTGCGAATTGTAGGTTTCAAAATATTATTTGACAGTTATATGAATACTGTGATAGAATCACTCTTGTAGACCGCTCAAAACGGGCTTAAACACATTTGTGTGCCTTGTTATTGGCGAGACTGGTAAGAGGAGGTGCAAAATTATGTACGCAATTATAGTTACAGGTGGAAAACAGTACAGAGTACAGGAAGGTGACGTAATATTTGTTGAAAAGTTACCTAACGATGTAAACAGTACTGTTGAAATCAATAAAGTTCTTGCTGTTTCAAAGGATGGTAAGTTAACTGTTGGTTCACCTTTAGTTGAAGGTGCTAAGGTTACTGCAACAGTTTTGAAGCATGGCAAGGATAAGAAAGTTGTTGTTTTCAAGTATAAGAGAAAGAAAGATTATAGAAAAAAGCAAGGACATCGTCAGCCATATACTCAATTAAAGATTGAAAAAATCGAAGCATAGTTATATATAACCTATATAACCTTAAATAGGGAGGTGGAATAGATGGCTCATAAGAAAGGTGTCGGAAGTTCAAGAAACGGTAGAGATAGTGAGTCTAAAAGACTTGGAGTCAAAAGAGGCGATGGACAATTTGTTCTTGCAGGCAATATTCTTGTAAGACAAAGAGGAACAAAGATTCATCCAGGTGAGAACGTTGGCATAGGTAAGGATGATACTTTATTTGCTAAAATTAGCGGAACCGTCAAGTTTGAAAAGATGGGCATTGACAAGAAAAAAGTTAGTGTATATGAAAAAGAAATAGCTCAATAATAAAAGCACCCTTAATGGGTGCTTTTTAATTGCATTTTTTTATAATATACTGTATTATTTTATAATAGTAAGTATAGGGTTTTAAATTTGTGATACATTATAAATAGTTATATATATGAAAAAGTGTAGGTGGGAGTATGTTTATAGATAAAGCTAAAATTTTTATTAAATCTGGTAATGGCGGAGATGGTGCAGTATCTTTCAGGCGTGAAAAATATGTCCCCTTTGGAGGACCAGATGGTGGAGATGCTGGAAAAGGCGGAGATATAGTCTTTGTTGTTGACAGCAGTATGAGAACACTTTTGGATTTCAGATATAAAACGAAACATATTGCTGAAAGAGGAGAAAACGGTGGAGCAAGCAATATGTTTGGGAAAAATGGTGAAGATGTTGTAATAAAAGTTCCAGCTGGAACAGTTATAAAAGATTTTGAAACAGGTGGGATTCTTGCTGATTTAAAGGAAGATAATCAAAAATTTATTGCAGCAAAGGGAGGCCGTGGAGGCCGTGGAAATTCAAGATTTGCAACTGCAACAAGGCAGGCTCCGGATTTTGCTGAACCTGGTATGCCAGGAGAGGAAAGATGGGTTGTACTTGAATTAAAACTTTTAGCAGATGTAGGTCTTATTGGATTTCCTAATGTAGGAAAATCTACTATTCTTTCTAGAGTGACTGCTGCTAAGCCTAAGATAGCAAATTATCCTTTTACTACTTTATCGCCTAATTTAGGGGTTGTAAATATTAAAGGATTAAAGGGATTTGTAATTGCTGATATGCCTGGGCTTATTGAAGGTGCTCATGGAGGTACAGGTCTTGGTATTGAATTTCTAAGGCATGTAGAAAGAACCAAAGTATTGGTGCATGTTATTGATATATCAGGGATTGAGGGAAGAGACCCTTTAGATGATTTTGAAAAGATAAACAGCGAGCTTTATAAGTACAGTGAAAAATTAGCAAAGAAGCCTCAGATAGTTGCAGCTAATAAATTTGATTTGCCTAATGCAGAAGAAAACTATGAAAAGCTAAAAAAAGAAATGGATAAAAGAAATATTAAAGTCTTTAAGGTTTCTGCTGCTACAAATAAGGGCTTAAATGAGCTTATGCGTTATGTAGCATCAGTTCTTGACACTTTTAAAGATGATGATGAGTATGAAGAAATATATGTCCCTGAAAATAAAAAGTTTACTTATGAAATTCATAGAGCACCTGATGGAGCATATGAAGTATCTGGATCTTTTGTGGATAGGCTTCTTCAAAGCGTCAATATATATGATGCAGAGTCTCTGCGCTATTTTCATAAAGTTATTGAAAAAAGAGGCATAATGAAGGAGCTAAGGGATATGGGGATTCACGAAGGGGACACTGTTCGTATGAATAGTTTTGAGTTCGATTTTATTGAGTAGGAGTAATGATTGTAGGGAGCGGTCTTGACCGTTCCCCTGCACTAATAGGAGGGAATGTATGTTAACAAGTAAGCAAAGAAGTTATTTAAGGAGTTTAGCAAACAATACAGAATCAATTATTCAAATTGGGAAAAATGGAGTGGATGAATCCGTTATAAAACAGGTAGATGAAGCACTTACAGCAAGAGAATTAATAAAAATAAGCACTTTAAAAAACTGTCCGCTAACTTCAAAGGAAGCTTGCGAAGATGTCTGTGCTAAAGTTAATGCTGAGGAAGTTCAAGTAATTGGAAGCAGGTTTGTTATTTATAAAGAATCAAAAGATAATCCTTTAATTAAACTGCCATAAGCTGTAGGGGACGGTCTTGACCGTCCCCTACAGATAGAAAGAGGGACATGTATGAAAGAGGTAGCAATACTGGGGGGGACTTTTAATCCAATTCATATAGGGCATATTATTGCTGCACAGGAAGTTCTTACAAAGAAGAATTTGGACCATATAATATTTATTCCAACAAAAAATCCTCCCCATAAAAATTTTAAGGAATTAGCAAGCCCGCATGATAGATATGAAATGGTAAGGCTTGCAATAAAGGATAATCCCAATTTTATGATAAGTGATATAGAGTTTAAAAGGGATGGAAACAGTTATACTTATGATACTTTGATACAGCTAAAGGAATTTATGAAGGATACAAAATTTCATTTAATACTGGGCTTTGATGCACTGAAATATACAGATATGTGGAAAAACCATGAAGAAGTGTTTAAAATGGCTTCATTTATTGTTGTTAATAGAGCAAATAGCGACAGCGAAATGGCTGAAGAAATAGAAGCTAAGAAATTAAAATATAATGCAAGGATATCAGTAGTTAAAATTCCAGATATTAATATTTCATCTACAGAGATAAGAAATAGAGTTTGCAATGGAGAATCAATAAAGTACTTAGTTCCTTATGAAGTTGAAAAATACATTTTGTCACATGGACTTTATAGAGGTGAAGGGCTTGAAAGATTATGAGTTTATAAAAAATGAAGTAAAAAGTTTATTAAAACAAGAAAGATATATACATTCATTAAATGTTGAGAAAGAAGCAATAAAACTGGGTAAAAAATATGGTGAAGATGAGTTTAAGTGTAAAATTGCTGGAATTGCACATGATTGTGTGAAAAATTTTACTAATGATAAACTATATGAAATGGCTCATGAATATGGCATAAACATTGATATTATTCAAAAATATTCGCCGCAGCTTATGCATGGGCCAGTGGGAGCAGCATACTGTAAGGATAAATTTGAAATTGATGATAAGGATATATTAAATGCTATATATTATCATACAACCGGTAGAGGAAATATGTCTTTGCTTGAAAAAATAATATATATTGCTGATCTTATTGAAGAGGGAAGAAATTTTCAGGGGGTAAATGAGTTAAGGAAGAAAGCATATGAAGATATAGATGAGGCAATTTTAATGTCCTGCAATCTTACAATTGAATATGTTTTACAAAGAAGGCTTTTAATTCATCCCCTAACTATTGAGCTTAGGAATACGCTTATTTTGGAGGGTACAAATGAGTAAAAAGGGAAAGCAAAAGAAAAAAAGACTTTGGAAAAATCTTCTGCTTATTATTATAATATTCTTTTGCGGTATTATTGTATATAGTTATACTCTTATTAAAAGCACTAATGCTGCAAGTGGTGTTAAGGCTAAAAAAGTTGGAATTGATGAACCAGTAAATATCCTTTTACTTGGGGTGGATGCAGGGGATTTGGATAATAAAACTGATAAAAATCCAAAGCGTTCTGATACCATGATGTTAATAAAATACATCCCTATTGAAAACAAAATACATATTTTATCAATCCCAAGGGATACGAAAGTGACTATTAATGGGAAAACACAAAAAATGAATGCAGCTCATTTTTTTGGAGGTGTACCGCTTACTATAGAAACAGTAGAGAATCTTTTGGATGAAGATATTAATTATTATGTTAAGGTAGATTATGAGGGATTTAAAAAATGTATTGATGCTATTGGTGGAATTGATGTTGTCCCTGAGCATGATATGGATTATGATGCTTATGATATACAAATTCATTTTAAAAAAGGAGAGAAAGTTCACCTTGATGGGGAAAAAGCAGAGCAATATGTGAGATGGAGAAAAAACAACAATGAGCAAGGTTATGCTACGGGCGACCTTGGAAGGATTTCAGCGCAGCAGGATTTTATGGTAAAAGTATACGAAAAAATTAAATCACCAGCGGGCATAGTTAGGATTCCGAAGCTTCTTAACACGGTTGCAAAATATGCAGAAACAAATATGGGACCAATGGATATGCTGAAATATGCTTTTAAACTTAGAAAAATTGATATAAATAATATTGATAAATCACTTATTCCTGGAGAGCCTAAATATATAAATGGTATTTCATATTATATTTATGATAAAAATAAGAAGTACAATAGTAATCCAGTTTCAAAATCAGTTTCAAATAATAATGAAAGCAAAGCCGAAATCAATAAAAAGGATATAAAAGTAAAAATTTTAAACTCAACAGGAGTTAATAGGCTTGCTTCAAATTACAGAGATAAATTGAGAGACAAGGGATATGATGTTATAGGAATAGGAAACTATGATAAAAAATTAAACAAAACAGTTATTAAGGTTTATAATAGAGATGATTATGGTACTATTTTAAAAGGAGACTTAAAATTTGGAAAAATTGAAAATGAGAAGGATAAAAATTCTTCAGTGGATATAGTTGTAATTTTAGGATCTGATAGTATAAAATAGTATTAAAGATAGGGATAGTTAGCTATCGGATTAAGTATGTTTTGGACATTTATATTGATTGACTATAAAAAATTAATTAAAAATTATAAAAGGAGGTAATGTTATTGAGCAGCTCTTCTAATACTGCTTATTTTGCCGGCTCTATTGCAGCTAATAAGAAAGCACAGGATATAAAAATATTAAATGTAGGTGGATTGACTTCTATTGCGGACTATTTTGTGATTTGCTCAGGTAATTCAACAGTACAAGTCAAAGCTATAGCAGATGAAATAGAAGAAAAAATGGCTGAGCAGGGCTATTGCTTAAATCATAGGGAGGGCTATAATAACGCACGGTGGATTTTGCTTGACTATGGCGATACAATCGTGCATATCTTTCATGCGGAAGACAGGGAGTTCTACAATATTGAAGGGCTTTGGTCTGATGCCGAGGTTATTAATATTTAACTTTTAAACTTTGCTAGCGTATTATAAAAAATTCACATTTAACAATTAAATCCCGCTTCATATATTTTTTGCTGAAAAGTCATACTATGAATTCTAGTAAGTCATGATAGTATTTGCCAATTAAATAAATTTTATATAAAGTTTGGGGGGTATTTCAAATGAAAAAAGAAGTTATAGCTACAAAAAATGCACCTGCAGCTATTGGCCCTTATTCACAGGCTATAAAGGCAGGAAATTTTTTATTTACGTCAGGGCAGCTTCCAATTAACCCTGCAACAGGTGAACTAGTATCAAATGATGTTAAAGCAGCAGCAAAACAATCTCTTGAAAATATTAAAGCAATTTTACTTGCTGCTGGAACAAATTTTGATAATGTTGTAAAAGCTACTGTATTTTTAAAGGATATGAATGATTTTGGAGCAGTTAATGAAGTTTATGCAGAATATTTTAAAGTTGATATGCCAGCAAGATCAGCATTCCAGGTTGCAAAGCTTCCAAAGGATGGGTTATGCGAAATTGAAGTTATAGCAATGGTACCAGAAAAATAATTTAAGCAGGCTTAAAGTTTTAACTTTAAGCCTGCTTTCTTTTTCGGCATTTTTTATAATAAGAAAGGATTAAAAGGGTTATAGCTAAAACTAAAAATGAAACTGCAATTATGATTAATGCTTTTACAGCGGGGCTTAAAACTTTTTTGTATGTTGAATGTCCCATATATTTTAAAGTATATAAGACACTGGAGTATTCTTTTTGAGGTGTTAAAGGGATAATTTCTTTTCCTCCATATTTCGTTGTAATTTCAACATAACCAATATTCATATCTTTATTTATTTTTTTAATATCATCTTCAAAAACTAATTTTTTATAAACAACAGATTTATCATTTTTGGAGGAGGTGATATAGAAATCTTTTGTAGGATAAATGGGTATATTAATATTGCCTACATTTAAATTACATATAGCTGTATCCATTGATAAAACTTTTTCACATTGAAAGTTATTAAAACCATAATCTAAAAGTGCTTTTGAATCTTTATATACTGAAGAGTGCTCTGCCTTTAAAATTACTGAAATTAAGTTCATACTGCCTCTTGAAGCTGAAGCAACTAATGAATTTTTAGATTTCTCTGTATAACCGTTTTTCACTCCTGTGATACCATCATATTTATATCCAGGGTAGCTTAATAATTTGTTCCTATTATACAGTTTCCTCGGTTTTGGCTGTTTGTTAGTTGGCGGTATTTCATAAGTAACTGTTGAGACAATTTTTCTAAACACTTCATTTTCCATAGCCTTTTTGGTTATAATTGCAAGATCACTTGCAGTTGTATAGTGATTATCATCATATAATCCATTTGGGTTAACAAAGTTAGATGCTTTACATCCTAAGGATTTAGCTTTTTCATTCATGAGCTTGCTGAAATTTTCTTTTGAGCCGGAAATATGCTCAGCAAGGGCTGAAGCTGCGTCATTGGCAGATTCAAGCATCATTGCATAAAGTAAATCTTTTACTGTAAGCTTCTCGCCTACATTTAATGCGATGTTGCTTCCATCTTCATAGAGAGGTATTTTACCAACGGTAACTACATCATCTAATTTGCATTTCTCTATAACAATCATTGCTGTTAATATTTTTGTTGTGCTGGCAGGCGACAGCTTTTCATCAGCATTTTTTTGATACAATATATCTCCAGTATTCATGTTCATTAGAATAGCAGCTTCAGATGAAATTTCAGGGCCGCCATCAGCATATGCTTTTACGGGTAATAAATTTAATAATATGGAAACTAATATAATTACAATAATGCTTTTTTTCATTTTAAAATCCCCCAAATTCATGTTTTATTATATTGCCTCATTTTATTTTAACAAAAAATATAGATTTTAACAATAATGCGGTTTAAAGTTTTAAAAAAGGTTAAAACTTTATATGAGGTGTAAAGGATGGATTTGAGTAAAAGAGAAAAAATAGGAATAATAATTTTTAGTTTAATTATTGTTTCTGTTATATCAATAGATTATTACTCTAAAGCCAAAGATAAGGGGATTCAAGTAATAAAAAATGAGGATATGACTCAAGAGGCTGTGGAGAAAAAAATACAGGTATATATATGCGGTGAGGTTAAGAAACCTGGTGTATATGAGCTCCATGAGGGAGATAGGCTTATTAAATTGATTAGTTTAGCTGGTGGTATAACAGAAAAGGGAGATGAAAATTCAATTAATATGTCTGTCAAATTAAAGGATGAAGACTATATTAGGATTCCAGCAAAAAATGAAAATGCTTCAACAAATCAAATTCAAAGCTCAACAGGTTATGATTTTAGTGGTAAAATAAATATAAATACTGCCTCTTTAGAAGAACTTAAGACTTTACCCAGAATTGGCGATGCACTTGCAAATAGAATACTTGAATATAGAGCTAAAAATGGACCATTTAAGGATATTAAAGATATAAAAAATGTCAGTGGTATAGGTGAAAAAATGTTTGAGAACATTAAAGATAAAATTTGTGTATATTAATTGCTGGAGGTGTTAGTATGGAAAAGGTTAAACTAACTCATATGACTGAAGCATCAGGGTGAGCATCTAAGATTGGCCCTGAGGCCCTGGCACAGGTTCTGTGTCAATTACCAAAAGCTTATGATAAAAATTTAATTGTTGGAATAGAAACATCTGATGATGCAGCAGTGTATAAAATATCAGATGATATAGCTATAATACAAACTATAGATTTTTTTACACCTATAGTTGACGATCCTTACTCTTTTGGTCAAATAGCTGCAGCTAATTCATTAAGCGATGTTTATGCTATGGGTGGTCAGCCTATTTTGGCATTAAACATGACTTGTTTTCCTTCTTGTATGGATTTTAGTATTTTAGGTGATATATTAAAGGGTGGTGCTGATAAAGTAATAGAGGCAGGGGCAGTAATTGCTGGAGGCCATACTATTGATGATAAGGTTCCTAAGTATGGACTTTCAGTTATGGGGAAAGTTCATCCGGATAAAGTTTTTAAAAATGCTAATGCCAAGGCAGGAGATATATTGATTTTAACAAAGCCCATTGGGACAGGAATAATTAATACTGCAGTTAAAGGAGAGGTAGCTTCTTTAGAGGAGGAGAAAAATGCTATAGAGGTTATGAGCGCTTTAAACAAATATGCATCGGAAATAGGGTGTAAATTCAATATAAATTCTTGTACGGATATAACAGGATTTGGTCTTGCAGGACACGCTTACGAGATGGCCTGTGGAAGCAATAAGAGCATTCATATAATGGCTGACAGCGTAAAATTCATTGATGGAGCTGAAAAATATGCAAAGATGGGCCTTATTCCTGCAGGAACCTATAGAAATAGGGAGCATTTAAAGGATGATTTTAATAATAAAATAAAAGAGGAGTATGTTAGTGATTTACTATTTGATCCTCAAACTTCAGGAGGTTTATTATATTCTCTGCCTGAAGAGGAGGGAATGAAGCTTTTAAAGGAGCTTGAAGACAGCGGAGTTGATGCATTTATTGCAGGCTATGTAACTGAGATGGAAGACAAGCATATTTATATTGAATAATTGTTTAACAATTAAGGAGGAATCTTATGGAAAAAAATGTTGAACTTTTAAAATCCCTTCCAAAAGTGGACTCAATATTGAATGATGATAGAATAAAAAATTTAAACAATGTACCCTATTCTCTTGTTATTGGAACTATAAGAGAAGAGCTTGATTCCATAAGAGAGGGAATACTTAATGGAATTGTTAATGAAATAAGCACGGATGAAATAGTTAACAATATTATAAATTCCATAGAAAATAAAAATGAGATGCATTTAAAAAGAGTCATAAATGCTACGGGAACTGTTCTCCATACTAATCTTGGCAGGGCATGTTTGTCAAAAGCTGCAGTAGAGGCTGTTGTAAATACATCTCAAAATTACAGCAACCTTGAGTTTGATCTTGAAAAGGGAGAGCGAGGCTCAAGGTATTCTCATGTTGAAAAGCTTATATGCAAAATAACGGGGGCCCAGGCAGCTATGGTGGTAAACAATAACGCAGCTGCAGTTATGCTTGTTTTATCAACATTGTGTAAAGAAAAAGAGGCAATAGTATCAAGGGGGCAGCTTGTAGAAGTAGGCGGCTCATTTAGAATTCCTGCTGTTATGGAGCAAAGCGGTGCTAAATTAATGGAAGTTGGAACTACAAACAGAACCCATTTGTATGATTATGAATCTGCTATAAATTCTAATACCGGAGTAATTTTAAGAGTTCATCAAAGCAACTATAAAATACTTGGATTTACTGAAGAGGTACCTATTGAAGAGCTTAAAAAACTTGGGGAAAAATACAGCATACCTGTAGTTGAAGATATTGGAAGCGGCATATTTATTGATCTTGAAAAATATGGCTTTGTTCATGAACCAACAGTGCAGGAAAGCATTTTAAAGGGAATAGATGTGGTAACTTTTAGCGGGGATAAAATGCTTGGAGGGCCTCAGGCAGGAATAATTGCTGGAAAGAAGCAGTATATAGATTTAATGAAAAAAAATCAGCTTACAAGGGCACTTAGAGTTGATAAAATGACTCTTGCAGCTCTTGAAGCAACATTAAGATTATACCTTGATGAGAGTGCAGCTGTAAAAGAAATTCCATGTTTAAATATGCTTACAATGGATATTAATGAAATCAAAAAGAGGGCTCATAAGCTTTCAAGGATGTTAAATAGTAGAATTAAAAATAGAGCAAAGGTAAAGGTTATAGAAGATTATTCTCAAGTTGGCGGAGGAGCAATGCCAACTACGAATATTAAAACTTATTCAGTAGCAGTAAAACCATTAAATAAACTTATTGATAATGTTGAATATGGGCTTAGAAGATCAAAAGTGCCAATTGTGGCAAGGATTAATAATGATATGCTTATTTTTGATGTAAGGACTTTATTCGACAGGGATTATAAAACTATTGCAGATACAATGGATAAATTGTTATAGGAGTGAGATTTATGCAGCACGTTATAATTGGAACTGCAGGACATATAGATCATGGTAAAACTACACTAATTAAAGCTTTAACAGGAAGAGACACAGATACACTTAGGGAAGAAAAGGAAAGAGGAATATCAATAAATTTAGGCTTTACATATTTTGATCTTCCATCAGGAAGAAGAGCAGGAATAATTGATGTCCCGGGACATGAAAAGTTTATTAAAAATATGCTTGCAGGTATAGGCGGAATTGATTTAGTTCTGCTTGTTATAGCTGCAGATGAAGGGGTTATGCCTCAAACTAAAGAGCATCTTAATATTCTTCAACTTCTTGATATTAAAAATGGCATTATTGTTATAAACAAAATAGATATGGTAGATGAAGAATGGTTAAAGATGGTTAAGGATGATATAAGAAGCCAAATGAAAGGAACCTTTCTTGAAAAAGCTCCTATGGTCTGTGTATCATCAATTACAAAAGAAGGCATTGATGAATTAACTAAAACTATTGATGAAATGACAAAGAATATAAATGAAAGAGATGAAGAAGCAGATTTTAGGATTCCTGTGGATAGAGTTTTTTCAGTAAGCGGATTTGGAACTGTAATTACAGGCACACTTATTTCAGGTAAAATTCATGAAGGTGATAACTGTGAGATTTATGTAAGCGGAATAAAAACAAAAATACGCGGCATTCAAGTTCATGAAAATCCGGTAAAAGAAGCCTTTGCAGGTCAAAGAGTAGCAGTTAATCTGGCAAACGTTAAAAAGAATGAGGTAAAAAGAGGAGATACTGTTGCAAAAGTTGATTCAATGAAAGAAACTATGATGGTTGACTGCAGGATGAGATACCTTAAGGATGCACCAAGAGAGCTTAAAAATCATGATAGAATTAAATTCTATCATGAAACTTCTGAGATTTTAGGAAGAGTAGTGCTGCTTGATAAAAAGGTATTAAAACCAGGAGATACTGGTCTTGTTCAAATTAGACTTGAAGGACCTTTAGCAGCTAAAAGGGGAGACAAATATGTAATAAGAAGCTATTCACCTATGACAACCATAGGCGGCGGAACAATTTTAGAGCCTAATCCAATGAAAGAAAAGGTATTTGATGATAATGCAATTCAAAGCCTTTTAATAAAGGAAAAAGGCGACGTAGGGGACATTGTTGAAAAGGTAATTGAATCAAAGAGCAGCTCTTACCCTGATATTGATTGTATTAAAAAAGAAACTGGAAAAAGTGATGAAGAAATAAAAAAATCAATTGAATCCCTTATAAATAAAAATTCTGTTTATAAATTTGATTATGGCGAGGGCACAGCTTATATCCATAATAAATATAGAGAGCAGCTAAAGGAAAAAATCCAAAAACTATTAGAGGAATTCCATAATGAAAATCCTTTAAAATTTGGAATTCCAAAGGAAGAGTTAAAAAGTAAGATTTTCAGCTCGAATATGAAACAAAAACTGTTTGACTGTATATTAAATTCCTTTGATGATTTAATAAAAGTAAATGGGAATTTTGTTTCATTAAAGACATTTGAAGTAGTATATAGCAAGAGACAGCAGGAAATAAAGGATGAAATGCTTAACTCAATTAACGATGCAAAATTTCAGCCTCCAAAGCCTGAGGATATATTTAAATCTTACGGAAGGGAAGAAAAAACAGCAAAGATTGTATTTGCATCCTTAGTTGATAATGAGGAAATAGTTAAGATTTCTGAAGATATTTATATTACTTCAAGAAATTTAAATGAGGCAAAAGGGATATTAATTGAACTATTTAAACACAGCAGCGAGATAACTGCAGCTCAATACAGAGATACCATTGGCGCTTCAAGGAAGTATGCAGTTGCAGTATTGGAATATTTTGATTCAATAAAGCTGACAAAAAGAATCGAGGATAAGAGGGTATTATTAAAATCCCAAAATTAATTTTAAACACACAAGAAGTCCCTTACCTCTAAGCGTAGCATAGGTGGTGGGGGTATGCCACTTGATATTTAAATAAAACTGTGATAAAATAAAAATTGCTATTTGGGGGTAGAGAGGTGCTGGTGTGCCTGCCAGTCTTCAAAACTGTGTTGACGTGCT
>DHEX01000144.1:0-3575 GCA_002400085.1 Clostridiaceae bacterium UBA4839
ACTTATCCACCAATCCAATTCATTTAGTACGATATTTGATAACAACGGACTGATTATCCCACCTTGAGGTGTTCCCTTTGTAGGTATTTTACCTTGTATCTCTGACTTTAGCATTTTCCCTATAATGCTTATTAAGCTTTTGTCTTGTATACCTATATTCCACATCTGCTTCTTTAATTTTGCATGACTCACACTATCAAAGAAACTTTTGATATCTATATCTATTACATAATGCAATCCTGCTCTGTTTATTAATCTGTAACATCTTGCTATTGCATGACTTGTTGACCTATTAGGTCTAAATCCATAGCTATGTTTATGGAATTTGGCTTCACATATTGGTTCTAATATTTGTTTTATACATTGTTGTATTATTCTATCATCCATACAAGGTATCCCCAAATGTCTAGTTTCACCATTCTTTTTAGGGATTTCAACACCCCTTACGCTTTTAGGTTGATAATTTTCAAATTTATATTGGATATATTTGATATAATTCTCAATACCCATGTTTTCAATAAATTCAATGTTTAACCCATCAGTTCCTGGAGTTATGGAACCTTTGTTTTTCTTAATATTCCTATAGGCTAATAGAATGTTCTGCTTAGAGACAATAAACTGCATTAGATTTGTAAATTTATTATTTTTACAACTTCGGTTATACAAACTATCAAATATTTTTTGCATGTCATAGTACTCATTATTTCTTAGTTTCTGTTTCTTCTTTAATAAGCTTTCCTTCAAGTCTATTACTCTCCCTTCAAAGGATTTCCTATCTCTTAGTCACACCAGAACCTTGAATTATTCAGTATTTAACTTTCAAATAACAATTTGTCTAGTGCCTGTCCCTCCATCATTTATTATCATGATTTCATAAGTATATTGACACCACTCTCACTTAGATTAAGATAAGTTATAGTTCAAGCTTTTCCTTACCACTATTTCATTGGCAGTAAAACCTCCATATTCTAAGCTTTCCTTGTTCCGTTATTGCTATCTGTACATGTATCCGTAGGTCATCAGTATGAGCCTGTAAACTTAATAGTGCCTATAACACCATATGGAATTTCATACCGGCGAGTTTTACTTTCCCACATTTACTACACTTATGTGTTATACCCATTTCTAAGTATCTGTGATTTAGACCCGTACATTCCTGATTTCGTCAGTTTCCTTTGCAACATCCTAACCATAGATATTTTATAGACTCCCGGCCTATCATACACTCGACCACCTCTGGTTCGCATTTCGGTAGGTATTTTATTTCATCTACTTACGGTGTACTCTCAGCCGACTTCACCGAGCTTTTAACCCCCTATTGTTTACTCAATAGAACGCTAATCGGAGTATTAGAGGAAACCCTTCAAGGCGTTACCCTATCATTTGATTTCTCGCAATAACAGTTCTAATCTCTAAATTTAATTAGCTAATTAGGCTACTCTTTTCAAGTAGCAACAAGTCGCACCTCCGGTCACGTCAATTCCCCTTATAATATTTTCCCTACAGGAATTATCAAACGTAAGTTTCTTTAAACCTGTAGATTTTCCAGAACCCATAGTACCGAAAAAAATACCGTTGTAATATCTTCTCTGCTTGTCTTTATGGAACATATCAAACAGGACACTGCCTCCGGTATCTGTACACCCTAAATACGTCCCATCTGGATCATCCAGTTTAGTAAAATGAAATGGATAGCCGGCGGCTAAAACTTTTGCCCCTATTTCTTTCCCTGTCCTTTTGTTTGGAAACTGTTTTATTTGACTGTGGCTGTTTAAAAGTGCTTCATATTCATACTCTGTTTCATTTAGAAACACAGAGCCTTTAAAAGATAGTCCCTCCAGTGTTTCCAGTATATTTTTAACATTTTCCTCAAGGTCAACAAGTGTTTTTCCACTTACATATATCCTTATGGTTACAAGCTTTACTGTTTCTCCTGCCCTTGAAATTTCGTTGAATATCTGGGTTAACTCATTATATTTAGTTTCAGCAGATATTTTTTCCGTCTGGTCTTTTTCATTATAAAACCTGTCCAGTTGTTCCCTTAAGGACTTATTTATATTATTTATTACACTGGTTGTTTTGGCCGGTGCAATATCAATGCTTGTAATAACGTTATTCATATTTAAAATATCATAGAGCCAGAACTCGTCTACATGGGTTGGAAAATCGTAAATTTGAATACAGGTTTCGTATCCATCACCCTTTCTTGTATAGCTCTCTTTAAAAAATAATCCCCCTGCCGGTTGTATATGGTATATAAAGTCAGCATTATATTTATCAACTTTATTTTTATCGTCACTTTTTTTTGCTTTAAATGGCAGTATTTTAACCAACAAAATCACTCCTTTTACTCATGATTTTAGAATTTTTATTGTTCAGCTTATATAAAATGGACTGCTTTTTTTCAATAGACAATGCCCTTACATGGAGGGCATTAGGTATAGTCCTGTTTACTGTATTTCTAACAGAATTTAAAACATCTAAATTAGGGGCAAACAAAAAAAGATAGTATTCCTTGTTTGTCTTATTTTTTTCCAGGTATTCAAGTTCCCTTATCTTATCCACTAAGAAGCTCTTATAAATTGGGTTATCTGTCTTATTCATTTTATATTCAACATATTCTTTCTGCTTTTTTGCATTTACAGGGAAATTCATAGATACAAGCTTAATATCTACATTTACGGTTTTGTAAAAGGTATGAAATATATTAATGTCCCTTGCAAGTTCGCTTTCTGTAAGTGATAATATGTCCTTGCCCTCAATTTCTATAATGTCCATGACTTCATTCTTTAGCATTATACAATCTTCTGTAATATCTAAAAAAGGTAACACACTTGTTACCTTAGATGGAACTCTCTTTGCCTTTTCTTTCTTCTTTTTTTCTTTTAACTTTTTATTTTTACCTTTTAAAAAAATCATTTTTATTACCCCCATTAATATTTTTATCTGAAATTGAGTGAAATACATTCTTCTTTCTTATCATAGTGTAGTATATAGCATGGTAATTATATCTCTCTGGATTATTTCTTGCAGGTAAAAGTAAAAAGGCTATAGTTAAACCGGAACATATATAATAGACTATGACAAGCTTTGTATATACTAAGCTGTCAAATAAAAAAACCACTCCCATACCTGCTAAGAACAAAAGAAATTCTTTAAGGTGAAAGTGCCTTGTAATCTTTATTTTACTATTCAATTCTTTAGGTATAAGATACATTTATCAATTACCTACCTTCCTAACTTATTATCAATTTTATTTCTTATAGCTCTGCCTGTATTTTTCCCAAGCCCATAAGATTTTTTAGTTTGATTGTACATATCATTGTTTTCAACTTTCCTTCTTACCTCTCTTACCCTGCCTTTTGCATATCCACCTACAGCCTGACCTATAGTCTGACCTGTATTTCCTGTGTTTACATTAATTCTGCCACCTTCATTACTGCCACTATGTCCAATTTCTTTATATACCGGAGGTTGTTCACTATAACCAATATTTCTCCTACCTCCACTATTGCCCATTTCTTCGTATATACTTTGTCTTCCTGTCCCTGTATTTCCTGTATTCACATTAATTC
>DHEX01000144.1:3626-31174 GCA_002400085.1 Clostridiaceae bacterium UBA4839
ATTCTGCCACCTTCACTACTACCACCCATTTCTTCATATATGCTCTGTCTCCCTGCTCCTGCATTTCCTCTATTAGCTCTATTACCTTTATTACTTCCTTCTCCATTCATTTCCTCATATAGTGATGGCTGCGGTCTATTATTACCTCCGGCATTTCTAATGCCATTACTGCCTTTATCTTTTTCCATCTCTTTATATAACGAAGGTCTTTGTTCATCACTTCCGTTCATACCTCCATCTCTACTAATCTTTCCACTACTGCCTATTTCACCGGCTTTGTTACCTTTTCTTACTTCACTTCCTCTAATTCCATTACTGCCCCCCTTATCTCTATTAATTTCACCATTTTTATTCCTGTTTTCTCTATCCTTTTCCATTTCTTCATATAATGAGGTTGGTTTTTTATTACTGTCCCTGTCTCTTTGCATTTCATCATACATACTTGTATGTGGCTTGTCACTACCTGAAAGTCCCTTTACCACTCCTGCTGTTCCTCCAACTAAAGCACCTGCCATATTTCCTGCTTTCTTACCTGCTCTGCCAGCTCTGTTCAAAGCTCTGCCTGTTGTTTTGCCTAATGCACTGGCACCTCCTGTAACTGCCTTTCCTGCAAGATATGCACTCATTATTGTTTTAAAGCCACTGTGAAGTCCTGCATCCACGCCAAAAATTCTCTCCACAATATTTGGCCCTTCTATAACCGCAAAAGAACCGGCTATCATTAAAATAACACTCTGTATGCCTTTAATTTCGGCACACAGCCCTACAAATAAAATATAAAACTTTAGAAGCACAGCTATGAGAAAAGTTACTATAAACATAGAAAAAATATTTTGAACTATTTGTTTTGTTCTTTGACCATTTCCAATGTCTGCCGGTGCTACAAGGATTGCTAAAAGCTTATTATATGCAAGCTCAAATATTATCTTTCCAAGCTTAAAGCATGTAAACACTAAGGTTGCCCCTACTACAGCTAAAGCAGATATTAGACATAAGAAATTAATGTAATATCTGTAATAGTATTCTTTCCACCATGTCATCCAGCCCTGATTTAAAGATTGTTTATCCACTTTACCACCTTCTGTTACTGTTAATTTATTTTCAAAAACCTCTTTATTTTTTAGGTCTGGAACGTCAGATGAACCTGTTTCTATAAGTGCAGTAGAATCTATATATCGTATATTTTTCTCATCAATTTTATTATCACTCTTTAATTGCTTTACTGCATTTTTATCAAAATTAACACTGTCGTATAATAAAAGGTCTGTTACATTTTCCTTTATTATTGTATTTGTTATATCCTGCGGTTGCCCCATAACAGCAGTTACACCACTTGTTGTTATAGCGTTCATCTTTTCCATAGCCATTGGCAGGAGCAAAACTACAGTTAAAGCTATTAGTATATTTACCCCCACCCTTCTAAAGTGGTGTTTTTCAGTAAACATCAGCTGATAGCCTATGATACAAAATGACAGCCCAAAGAGTACCACTATCAAGGGTTTAAAGCTGTCTATAAACTTTACTACATCAGGGTTATTATAAAAATAGTCAAGTACAAATAATTTACTTGTTACAGTTGAAATGGCATCTATGATATAAGACAGTATGGTAACTAAAAGCCACCCAAGCTCTCTCATTGTCCTGTGAAATATGGTATCCAGTATAAAAATATCAGAATAGGTTTGCAGTATATCCACTGTACTCATACTTAAAAACTCCTTTCTAAAATCTTTTCCAGACCTTTTTTATCTTCATTTGAAAAATAGCTTTTAAATTCAGTTAACACCTGATAAATTTCTTTTTCATCAGAAGAAACTATATATATCTCCTGCAAGTCTTCATACTTTGAAATGATTTCCTGTACTAATAATCTCTCCTGTTCCGTCAATTCCTTTTTTTCTGTTAAACCAAAAATAAGCTTTCTTAAATCTACATATTTATGTCCTGAAACAATATTTAAGTCCTCTATACTCTTAGATGTATCAAATTCATCCTGCAAATACTCATATCTGAATTTAAGTGCTGTTTTTCCTGTATTGTAAATCGGTTTGGGTTTTATCCTATTTCCCTGTTTATCTTTTCTTTTAATAACCCTTACAACTACGCTTTCACCTTCTGTAAGGGACATTAATTCATTTGGATCTAAAAGTGACCTGCTGTCCACACTTTCAGTCAGTGATTTATCCAGTGATGTTCCCTTGCCATTTCGTGAATAGTTTACTAAAGTTTTATTTCCAACAAGTTTGGAGAACCTTTCTGCTGTATTTAAATCAATAGTCAGTATATATATCTGGTTTCCACAGTTTCCAATAATGGTACTTTCATCATCACCATATAATTTTTTTAACTGTGCATATGCCTGTATAACCAGATTAAACCTCATATTTCTTCCAAGACATACAGTAATAATACTTGAAAAGTTCTCTATAGGGGGCATATTTCCAAATTCATCCAGCATAAACACTACTTCTCTTTCACATTTTCCACCCTTTGATACTGAAGCTCTCTTTGATAAAACAAAATAAATTTGTCTTACAAAAATCGAAGTCAAAACATGGCAAGAGCCATCATAATCAGGTGTAATCATAAATATTGCGACAGGTTTTTCACCAAAGCCAATATCCTCTAGGTTATATGAATTTTTAGAAGTCATTTTTGCTAAATCCTCAAAAGTAAAAATTTGAAGTTTGGACATGGCTGTGGAAAAAATTCCACCCCTTGTTACACCTTTTGTAAAATTACTTGTGGCATACTGCATTTTGGCAATATCAGAAGAATCTCTGCGTAAAAAAAAGTTGTCCAGCTCATTATTACCTTCTTCATCCACCTTACTCCCCATTTCAGAAAGAAAGTTTGCTACTGTATAAAGGGTTATTTTTTCTTCCTGTTTTCCTTCTATACAGTCTTTAGTTATTGCCAGAATTAAGGCATTTACAAGGGACTGTGCAGATAACTGCCAGAACTTATCCTTTGAGGTTGGGTCATTATACAGGGAAAATGTCAGCGTGTTACAAAGCATCTGTGCTGTGGAATAATCCCTATTCTTATAGGCATCTATAATAAGCTGCAGGGGATTATAGCTCATTCCATTTTCAGGCTCCAATAAATTTAATATTTTCACATCATATCCACGCTTTTCTAATGTATCATAACTTGCAGCAGCCAATTCATTCTTAGGATCGTTAATAATCATAGATGGCTTTTCCTCTGCCCTTGAATAGACATCTATTGTGGGAAACACAAAGGTTTCCCCCTTACCGGAACGTGTTGTACCTATAATCAGGTTGTTTACAGGGCTGTCGTCTATAAATAACTTATCTTCATAATGTGAAATTACTACCCCTCCATGCCCCTCATATGTCTCTGTCTTCTCCGGTACAGCCTTATACTGCTCTTTTAATTCTTTTAAGGTAGTAAACTCACTTGTACCCTTTTGCCCCCTGTTAATGGTCTTAAAACTTGTTTTAAGGGTATAAATTACTTTAATATCTGTAACTGCTGTTATAAAAAATACTACTAAATAATAGGCTTTGTATCTAAATTGAAAATTAAATAAATCCTTAAAGCCTACATCTATAGGCTTTAAGGATTTAACACTTAAACTTTTAAGCATTTTAAATACCGTTGAAAGTATTAAGTTTGATAAAAGTAAAAGCACAACTGACACTAAAGAAACTATAATAATAACAAAATACTTGTTATTATTTATTCCTTTACGTTTTTTTGCAGCTAAATAAATTTTAAATCTATTTAAATACTTTTTTACTGCAATTAGTTTACTCATATTTTCACTCCCTTACCAAAGAAAAAAGAAAGTAGTAAAAATAATCTTTTTTTACTGCTTTCTTATCTTTCTAATTCAAATTCCTTTTTATTCTCATTTTGTTGCTGTTTTTGCTCTGTTTTTTCACCATTTAAAGCTTTATTTAAAAGCTTTAAACTGTCTTTATCTAGTTCTTTTTCACAGAACTCTTTTAAATCATCTGAATACCTGTCCCCTATGTCATACCTCATGTATTTTTCACTGTTTTCATTTATTTTTAAGTTAAATCTGGTTTTTAGATAAGGATAATATTCTCCTTTTTCCTTTGCATCCTCTTTCTTATCCCTAACTTCTTTTTCTGCTTCTTTAAACCTTAAATCTGCTTCATTAAAAGGTATTTTTTCCCCTTCACTAAAATATACTTTGTCTTCTACCTCTGAAAAAATAATTTCAACATAAGGCTCTTTAACTTCTTTATTTTCCTGAAGTTCCTCGATTTCTTTTTCCTTAACTTCTTCCCTGTCTTTACTAAGCTTTTCTTCCAATTTTTCTTCAACTTCCGATATAATACCATTTGCTTCTTTTTGTATGGTTTTTAAAGAAGCTTCAAGCTCTTTAAGCTCCCTGTCCCTGCTCCATGAAGCCACATAACCAAAGGAATAGTCGCTTGTGTCAATGTCAAAGTGCTTTGATACTACATAGGCTGTGCTTTCTGCTTCTATCTCTTTGACATTCCTTTCTGTAACATCTTTAATATTTTTCTGGCTTTCTATACTGTGGAGCCTGCTATGTGTTACCTCATGCACCATAGTTTTAATTGTCTGCTTCTCACTCATACCCTCTTTTATTGCTATTCTATTTTCAACTAAATTATAATAGCCTTTACTTCCATTTTGGATATTTTCAAATTCTACTGGTATCTTAGCAACCTCAACTAAAGAATCTTTCATATACTCATAATTATTTACATTACCTTGTAATTCTTCTACTAATCGTGGAAGTTCTTTTCCATCTGTTTGTGAAATGTCAAACACAGGTACCGCCCTGTAACTAATCCACTCTAAAGTCTGCTTCTCCTTTACTGCTTTTCCCCCCTTATCTAAGATAGGTTTGCCGGTTTTAGGGTTTAACTTATCCATTTCCACCTCTTTTTTATGCTTGAAGGGTGCCAGTACCTTTAATGATTTCTGTCCCTTAATTACTTTCCTACCAAGCTTATTCCATGCTTTCATTCCTGCTATTTTTATGGCATCAGGTTTTTGCATCTGTATCCATAAAATATTTTTAGGGCTGTAGTTATGGAACTTAGACATGGTATCTAAATACTCTCTAAATTTATCACTTTCAAATACTTCTTTTACTCCCTTTTCCAGCATTTCTAAAGTATCTTGTAATTCTTTCTTTTTCTGTTCCAATGTTTTTTTCATAATCTAATTCCCCCCTAATCTATTTCCATTATTATTTCAGCTACCTCTTCATCAGTGCATCTTTCTATTTTCCTAAGTACACTTTCCTTTATCTCTTTAAGTTCTTCACTGTCTGTATTAAGATTTTTAATTGTTTTTAACACATGACTTTTATTTAAGTTCCTGATTCCCTTTAAAATTTGCTGTTCTTCAAATGTTAATTTCATAATTTAAACCCTCCTTTTTAAATTAAAAACAAAAGTATTACTATATCAAAATAATAATACTTTTATTTACGCACCTTATTAAAAATTTATCTTACCGCCTAGTGACGTTGCCAGTGCATTTGCACCTTTAATAATTACAAAAGCTACTGTGGCTATTACAAATGTTCTCTTACCCTTGGCCGTCCCCTGCTCTCCCCCTACATACAACATTTCATAACCTCCAAGGCATAAAGCCAGAGCATAGCATACTACAGCCGGAATTTGCAGCCATGTTATAAAAGATGTTATTGCTGTTACTAACTGTTCCATATTATAAATCCTCTCCTTTAAATTATTAATATTTTTATTGGTTTTATTTACTGTCTAAGTCTTCATATCAGTACTCACCCCTTATTTTAATTCTTTAAATGATAACGCAGGGGCAGGTCTTTGCTTGTACCGCCCCTAGTTTTATCAAACTTTAATTCTCCTGTTTCTTTATCTGTAATATATGACTGCCTGTTTGCTTTAATAAAAGCCAGTGTACCCATTGATTCACAGGGCAAGAGTGGTCTATCTCTGTATACATAGTGACATTCACTTTCACATTTTCTTGAAGTTCTTCTCTTCTTATTCTCTTTCTTCCTAATTTCTTTTTCTACAGAATATTGCTTTAAATATTCTGTTTTCAATATTTTACTTACATATTGTTTGGTGACTTTAAGTTCTTCCGCCACTTCAATAGTCGACTTTCCTAAATTAAAAAACAGATTGAATATATCCTCTTTTTTACCCATTTAACTTATTCCTCCATTCCTATTTAACTAAATAGCATTAAGAAATATATATTCTAGTCCTTTCTAGTTGACTTTTTGCTTAATTTTGAGCGTAATTGAACCCTAGCTTAATATCCATTTTTTTAAGCTAGTCATACCAATATACTTCCTTTGAATCCTTTTTACATCTTCTTGAATCTCTTCTTTTTTGAAGTTCTTCTCCTGCATGTCTCTTGTAAAACATCCATAGAGTATTTTCCTTTACATGTAAAAGCTTTGCTATTTCTCTATATTTAAGGTCTTCCTTTAATAGCTCTAATGCTTTTCCAGTATCAAAAGTTGGTTTTCTACCTTTCATCTTTTCACCTTCCATTTTTTTCAAAGTAGTAGTTTTTTTACATTGATATTTCCCAAATATCCTGATATTATTGATGTTGTGAGTTCATAAATACTTTGTAGGGCATTATTAGAACTTTCTTTTTTATGTGAAATATCTCAATTGACCGGCAAAATTAATTGGGGTATTTCCATAAAACACAACATCTTTTAACAGGGCATTTCCTTATTGCTTTTTCTTTTGCTTTTTTTGTTTCAATTGGTTTAGCTCATTAACAGTTTCGTTATAGTCTTTTATTGTTTCATTTAATTTCACTCTGTCTGATTTTTTCCCTTTGTTACTTAAACGTCTTCCATGTCCTTCATGTACAGTTGCAGCAGTCTCTTTTTTAAGTGTCTTATTACTTTCACAACTAATACGTTCATCTATGCCATTCTTTTTTAAATAGTCATTTGTCATTACTTCCCACTGTTTACGCCATTTTCTCAAAGTATTTCTGTCATTCCAGTTAGTTGTATATACATATTTTTTAGTGAATTTATGCTTTTCCATATCATCTACTTTTGCAACTTTTAATCCCCATGTCCCATCTGAATTGAAAGGTCGGGTTGTAAGCATAACCTGAAAATATGGATTGTTTGAATCCTCCCTATGTATAAAAATATCTGCCACCATTCCATCATCAACAAAGGTTTTTTGACAGAACTCAAAAGTTAATTTATCCTGTTCCTCATTGATTAATTCTTTTGGCAGAGCAACATTAAATTCTCTTGCCAGTTGAGCATCAACACGTTCTTCTATTTTCTCAACTTCATTCCACAACTTTTCCCTATCCTTAGCCCATTCAGGAGCATTATCCGGTACAAGTATTTTTGTAACAGGTACCACTTCTTTTTTATAAAATCTTACTTTTTGGTATCTCTCATCAAATAATTTTTGTCCGCTTCTATAGGCGGCACAATCTACAACTGAACGCTGATTCCCTTTTTTACCTCTTCTATTTATAATTTGTGCTGAAAAATGATATATCGCCATACTAAATCTCCCTAAATCATAAGTGCGTTTATATAATAATATTATACCACTTTATACATAAATATGCAATAATTATTTCACTTTTTATTCTAATAATGTTATAATTATTTTAAATATGAAATGGGGTGAAAAAATGTCAAAAAATGCGATAAATAATATTGACCTTGAAATAAAAAAATTAAAAGAAAAAAAGAAAGAATTAATAGCTAAAAGAGAAAGAGAAATAGGGGCTTATCTTCTAAAAGTTTGGAATATAGAGGATAAAACAAATGAAGCAATTTTTAAATTAATTGATGAACATAAACCTAATAATAATAATATAAAAAGTATTAATGATAAAAATAATCATAATAAATCTATCAATAATATAAAAAATGGTGATAAGAATGAACAAAATAGACAGGCTGGATTTAAAAATCAAACTTCTGGAAGAGAAGAAAAAAGCTCTAAGTAAATATGTAGTTTCAGAAGAAAGAAAAAAATATACAAGACTATTAATTGAAACTGGAAAATTAGCAGAAAAATATTTTAACATAGAACATCTAAATATTGAAGAAAGAGAAAAATTATTCTCCATATTTGCTGATTATATAAAAGATACTGCACCAAAAAAATTTAATTTAGAAAAAAGTAAGGAGTATGATTAAACACTCATACTCCTATATATTAAATACTCTTTTCCAAAATTTCTTTTTCTTCTTTTTATCCCGTCTTAACAGTAATAAACTTCCATTTTTATTCTGCTCACATTTCAATAATATTTGTTGATTTCGGTGTAGTTCTTGCTCCTGTTGTAGCCTATCGATTAACTCTTTTATTTGAGCATCCTTTCTATCTAGCTGCTTTTTTAATGTATTTATATAGTCAGTTTTAATGCTTAAATCCCCTATATTCATTAAATATTGTTCTCCTTCATCATTTACGGTATTATCATTTGAATAAGTTTCAGAATCATTTAACTTTAAAGTGTTTTTAATCAAATTTAATGCCCCATCATCAAGATATGTAAGTCCACCTTTTTTAATTATATGCCCCTGTAACTCTTTTAACTTCAATTTTTTATATATACTAACTTTGGATAATCCAATTAAATCAGATACTTCTGCAACTGTATACAACATATGGGAAAACCCCCTTTTAATCTATTTTAATATTACATACATTCGATTAAAAGCATTTAAATCCCTTCTATTTTATAGGAAATTTTACATTATTAGTAAAATAAATCTTACTTGACAAAAATGCAGTTAATTATAAAAAAACTTTACAGTGTAGTTCCCCAAAGTTTTCTGGTACTGCCGAGGGAAATAAGGGTAGAGCTTAGACCGAATAAATATAATGGGGAGCTACACTCCCCAACCCCCTAGTGCTACCGTCTTCCATGATGGACACCTTGTCAACTCCGTACCTCCATTGACCACTTCCATCATTCCAGTTGGTCTACAGATAGAAACCCTATTCCCTCTGTCCCATGTCTAAATCACACAAAATCCGTTGATTTTACTTTGGCTGCGGAGAGATTCCCCCCTTTCTTTTCCCCTAAAAATCTTAAACATTTTTTCCACACAACACACATTTATAAAGAGCCATTTCGGGCAACACTTTAAGAAAATAAATATCCATAATGTCTTGTAATAGTACTTCTATTTACTCCTAACTCCTTTGCAACTTGACTTTTATTAAAGCCTTTCTTTATTAAATCTTTAATTAATTGCTCTTTTTTAACCTTCTGTTGCTCCCTGTTGGTTAAACCTTCTTCATTTCTTCTATTGTTTTTCCTTTTTATATTATTTCTTCTGTACTTTTCTTCCTCACTTATGATTGACTTCATGTGCTTTTGTTCATCCAGTGTTATATCCAGTCTTTCAATTAAGGTCTGATTCTTGTACCAGTAACCGCCCTTATCCTTCATGCCTTTAGTTACCCTTTTTACTTGGCCAGATCTCATCCCCTGCTCATACTCTATAAATTTACTTATTGCCTTTGGTATACACCTAAGTATTGCACTTACTTCTGATTCTTTTAATGGATTCCTGAAAGCATTATTAAACTCTATAACTTCTTTTTCAAGTTCTTCTATATCTCTTGTATATATTCCCTTCCAATATGCGTAACAATGCAATATGGGTGTTTTTGCCTATCCCCCCGAAAAGGTGGAATAAGAAAATTATCTAAAAAATTTTTTTTCAGTTATTCTATGCCAAATTATAAATATATGAATAATCTGACCTAAAAGTGTTTGTTTCTAGACTTCTATTATCTAACTGCTTTTTCTCCTATTTTTTCGCCCATAACTACACTTGTTTCATATCCTTTATTTGTCTGCTCAATTATATCTTTATCAATTTTTACTTTACCTTTTTCAAAAAATAATATGATAGTAGATCCACCAAATTTAAAGTATCCTTTGTCATCACCTTTTTTGACTCTTTTTCTTGGAGCATAAGTCTGTATTATTGAGCCAACACAGGTTGCACCTACTTCTATACATAATACATCACCAAAGTTATCTGTATGAAAAATACTCCATTCTCTTTTATTTTTACAGAAAAGCTCAGTTACTGCCTTTAGTGCAATTGGATTCACAGAATAATAATCACCTTTTATTTTTTTTGTTTCTTCACATATACCATTATCTATAAAGTGAAACCTATGACAATCTGTTGGACTGAGTCGAAGAATTAGGCAGGTACCTTCTGAAAACTTTGATACTATATTTGAGTCATCGATAAGCTTGTTAAGACTATACGTGTAACCTTTAACTTGTACTAATTTATTTAAGTTAATATTATCATAAGCCACAAGTTTGCCGTCACCCAGAGATATTAGTGAACCTAATGTGCTATCTATAGGTCTTGACTCTTTACTCAGTTTTCTAGTAAAAAAATCATTAAATGATTCGAATTGCTCTAGTTTTTTTTCAAAGATAGATATATCAATACCAAAATTTTTAATGAAAGATGGAATCTTTTTTTTACTCATTTTACTATCACAGAAGGAACCATATAACTTAGAAAAAAGCTTTTTCTTAACTATTAATTCTAATAGCTTCATTCCAACTGGTGAAGAATAAGTCCACTTAAGATATGCACCTCCTGCTACTTGCTCAGTTTCATATTTCTTAGTTCCTCTATTATAAAATTTAATCATAATATAACCTCTTTCATGTAAATAAAGTGATTAATTATCATCATTTGTTATATATATTGTCAATTTGTAATACTTAAACTTTGTATAAATTTACAACTGCGTCTTAACTCTCTATATGATATTGTAATTATTCACCCTGGTTTACAATAAATTCTTACACTTAATCCTATATGACATTTATATATGTGATTCATATTCTTTAACTCTTCTATAAAAGGTATTACTTTTCATAGAAACAAGTTCCATAGCTTTTACTGCTGTTATTTTACCTTGTTTCCACTGAGCATAGACAGTTTTAAAGTTTTTATCTATTGGTGTTTTTCTTCTTCCAAATTTAACACCTTTTTTAACAGCAGCTTTAATACCTTCTTCTTGTCTTTCTTTTATCCTTTTACGCTCATCTTCAGCCATATAACTTAGTAATTGTAATATTAAATCAGAAATTAAGTTTTCTAAGCCATCCATGTCTTTGTATTTTCTTGTATCTAACAAAGGCATATCTAAAACCACTATATTTATTTTTTTTGTTTTGGTAAGTTCCCGCCATTCATCTAATATCATTTGTTTATTTCTTCCCAATCTATCAAGAGATTTTATATACAAAATATCTCCTTCTCTAAACATACGTTTCATTAATTGATATTCAGGTCTTTTAAAATCTTTACCACTAGCTTTTTCAATAAAAATATATTCATTTTCTACTCCAAGCTCTTTAGCTGAAGCAATTTGTCTATCTAAAGATTGATCCTTACTACTAACTCTTGCATAAAAAAAACTTCTCATTATTGATGGCTCCTTATGATAGTATTACTATAATTATAAATTTATTTCAAAAGTTATACAAGTCAGTTGAAATATTTCAAATATAAATTTGTTGTATATTTGAAATGTAAAAAGTATAATTATAAGTATCTTTCAAAAAGTGTACTTTTTGAAAGATACAATTTTTTAGTAAATTATTATTTCAAATTTGTGGGAAAGGATAAGTATATGGATATTAGTCAAAAAAAAGCAGAACAAAAGCGTTTGAGAATTCTTGGTGCAGATGAAGTAGAAAATATTTATGGTAGACCTTGCTTCTCATATGAAGAACGTTGTAATTATTTTTTTCTATCCCAACCAGAGAAGGATTCTTTGAATACATTGAGATCTATCAAATCTAAATCTTATTTTGTCCTACAACTCGGATATTTTAAAGCGAAACATCTATTTTTTATATTTGATCTGAATGAGGTTTGCGAAGATCTTCAGTATGTGTTAAAACAACATTTTCACAATACTAAAATAATTGATATGAGTTCAATTGATAAGTATACCAGACTAAAACAACAACAGATGATCCGTGAACTTTTCAACTATCATATTTGTGATGCCAAGATACGAGAACAATTAGAGTTAAAGGCTCGAACGGCTGTGGCTGTATGTAGGGGTAATGGGAGCATCCGTGTCATGTACTGCAAAGTATATTCCATAATTTAGAAATGTGTATTGGATATCTTATTTCATTTAGACAATACACATCTTTTGACCAGTTCTTAAAACACCTAATTTTAATTTTGGGGCAAATTTCACCTTGATGAGTGATTTTCTATTTCTGAAACGCCTTAAATCTTAGTAAAATTTTTAAATTTAGAATTCTTGATTGCTGTAAATTACTCTAAATAGCTACAATATACCATTATTTACAAGCTACTTTGCAGTACATAGCACAGATGCTCCTTCTACCCCTATTTAGAAATGTGTTCTTAGAGGGGGTGAAATCGTCATATTCTATTCAACTAATCCCTTAGAGGGGGTTTTGTCGGAAATGTTGGCGACACCCCAATTAAATAATTGCAAAGCAATTGCTAAAGTAATTATGGAAATTAATGGTAAATTAGATGAAGTTTATAGCTGGTACAGTAAAGAAAAGAATCTAATAGAGCAAGAAGAATTGAAAATAAATAAATTTGAGGGGAACCCAATAAATAGAACATTTAAATTATACCCCCATATTCAAAATCAATTTAAAAAATTTTGCGAAGAACATAATACTTATAAAGTTCAAGATATAATTAGTCAAGCATTATATGAATTTATGATAAAATATAAATAAATTTTTTGTTTTTTACTTTGAACTAAAAGCAAGATTATTTAAATGGGGTAGAGCTTAGACCGAATAAATATAATGGGGAGCTACACTCCCCAAACCCCTAGTGCTACCGCCTTTCATGATGGACACCTTGTCAACTCCGTACCTCCGTTGACCACTTCCATCATTCCAGTTTGTCTACAGATGAAAACCCTATGCCCTCTTTTCCATGTCTAAATCACACAAAATCCGTTGATTTTACTTTGGCTGCGGAGAGATTCCCCCCTTTCTTTTCCCCTAAAAATCTTAAAAATTTTTCCGCACAACACACATTTATAAAGAGCCATTTTTTGAACACCCTATTTTAATAACCGTATAACCTTTGTTCTATTTATATTTAAACTTCTTGCTATTTCACTATTATTTAGACCCTGTTCTTTTAGATTTTTAACCTTATTTGTTAATTCCTTAAGCTCTAATTGTTTTTTTGTCAATCCTTCTTCATTTCTTCTATTATCATTACGCTTATTATTATTTCTTCTGTACTTTTCTTCCTGACCTATGATTGACTTCATATGCTTTTGTTCATCTAGTGTTATATCCAGTCTTTCAATTAAGGTCTGATTCTTGTACCAGTAACCGCCCTTATCCTTCATGCCTTTAGTTACCTTTTTAATTTGTCCACTTCTTACACCCTGTTCATACTCTATAAATTTACTTATTGCCTTTGGTATACATCTTAATATTGCACTTACTTCTGATTCTTTTAATGGATTCCTGAAAGCATTATTAAACTCTATAACTTCTTTTTCAAGTTCTTCTATATCTCTTGTATATATACCCTTCCAATATGCGTAACAATGCAATATAAAGTTCCTATAACCTTTTACATCATACTTTCTTAAACTGCATAATGTCTCTATGTCATTAGCTCTTGCCAGATGCAGGGTATAACTATTAAATAGCCTGCTTATTGTACCTGACTTCTTTTTATTTATTTCTTTTGTCTGGTGTATTTCTAATTGATAGGACTTCTTATGCTTGTAATTTAAATATTCTTCCCTTAAATCATACATAGAGTACTCTATATCATCATTTATAATTAATACCTTACATTCCTTGTTTATCCTACTGTTTATGGTATCTGGCAGTCTTAATACCCTTGCCCCTTCTGTTGCTTGTATATCAGCCCCCAAATCTTTTAATTGATTATATAAATAATCTTCAATTTCCTGCCATGTATAAATAGCTCCATAGGGTGCATTTTTAATTCTCCAGTATAGATGCCACCCCCTGCCACTATCCACAATCATACTTGGGGTGGGTATTTTATTTTCATTCACTAACTCATGTACCATATATACGGTTTCTGATTTCCCATACTTGCCATATCTCTCAACATCAATATCTATATATAAAGCTCTGAACTGTCTTATATTGCTTGTAGACCTTTTAGGCTTATAGAAGGTACTTGATGCTATATAAACGTCTTCCTGCCCCCCTGTTTCTTCTACAATAGTCTTTAAACCTGCATACCGGGTGTTATATATTTTTATAACTTTACCTTCCTGTATTTGAATCAGGTGTATATATCCGTCTGTACTATCATCAAATAAGTGATTACAATATGCTAAATTATCCATTCAGCCACCCCATCTTTCAAATAAAAAAAGTCTTTCAGGCATTTCATACCTAAAAAACTTGATTTTCTTCAACTTATTTGATATATTTACTATGTTCTCAAAATAGAATATAATATAATGTAATATATAGTAATATATAAATGAGTTCTCTTGTAAAGTCGTTTAGGTAGTCTGTTTACCTTTTCGATGCTTAATTAAATGCTTCTAACCATCTAATTAAGCACTAGGGGACTTATTTTATTTTAATTTATTTTCTCAATATTAATAATACAGTATTCTTTTTAATCCCACAATATGAAAATTTATATTATCTTTCATTATCTTTCATCAATTAACACATGTTACATATATTGGTTTAATGTAGATATTTCAAGTAATTTAAAGGAATTTAAAGTTTATTATTTTGGATTTTTGTATAAATTTAAAGGTATTAAAAATAAAGCTAATCGCCCTACAGGGTTAATTTTAGCCTTAAATGAGATTTGCACCTATAGAAAACTGGTCAAAATTATCGTAATGTTTAATTATCGTATAATCTTTTGGCAACGCCTATATTTATTTACATACACTTGAAAATAATGTATTATTATATTATTAAGATAAATCAGTTTTTTTCGAAGATTGTTTGCCAATAAAAAACAGTATGATTATTAATTAATCATACTGTTTTTATATAATCACCTTATATGGAGTTTTAAGCACCCATATAGGGTATTTTTTATTTTTAATGAAAGTTTGTCCTCTAAACTAATTACTATAGCTTAAATAGCTTCTATTCGGCTTTAAAATGCACTCCTGTTTTTTTCCTGCATAGCTTTGTTCACGATACGAATACTAATATCCCTGTCTTAGTGTCAATCTTACTCTTATATCCATCATTCAATGCCTTAATGCTGTCATTACTATTAGTTAACTTGTTAACTTTATTGTATAAGCTATTATATAAGTTAACTCTTCTAAACAATAAACATTAACTAACTACTGCATAAAATCTTTTCCGATTTTCAATCCACTGTTTTTCTGCAAATCTTCAAGTTGTTTCTTAAATTTCTCTGGCATTTTGACTCTGAATGTAACATCTAGTATTTTCATGTCTCCTTTAATATTTCAAACGAAACATTAAAGTTAACTGGTTAACCTATTATAAAATATAGATTTATAAGTTAACTTTTGTGTATTGATTATACCTCATTAAAATGCCATAATCAATACATACTAACGTAAATTACAGGCACAGGACAGTTAGTGCTTACCCTTTCAATGATATAAAGTATAAAAATCTAAATAATCCCTTATTTTATTACAAAGCTCTTTTTTCAACCAATCATTTTTTTTCAAAAGCTCCTTCTGGTTTTTATTAATCCTGATGCTGAAAACTTCACAATTAGAATTTTCTTTTTTCTTTCTCCCCCTCATGATGATCCCCCGAATTTTTTAATTTATGTATACATTTTTTCAATTTATGTATACGCTTTTTAAGTCAAGTATAGCATCACTATTTTATGTTTACAAAAATAACCATAATCAATAATAATTATTATTTAAAGCGATTTTTTGATACTCTACCCAAAAGACCCCAGAGCATTTCCCACAGCAAATAGAGTGTAGTTTGGGGCAAGAAAAAAGCACTAAATCCAGAAGGGAATTGTCAAGGGCGGTTTAAATTATTTTCTTTTCCTACAACTCTACTTAATAGAAAAAGAAAATAATTTAAATCGGGCGTAGCCTTTACCCTTTACAAGGAATGAATGGATAGTATAATCCGTCCCTGCCCAAACACACCTTTAAATATCCATAAAATTCTTATACGTTTTTAAAATTTATAATAAATCCCAAAATTGCTTTGAATAATTGCTATTTTTATAATATAATATCTAAGTTATTGTAAATTAATAATAAATTAGTAAGGATGTAACTTAAATGAAAGAAATGTTAGAAAAAGTAAGAGATAAATTAAATTTCATGTTAGATTCAAACAAATTTACTGATGAGGAAATATTGGCTGTAAGTCAAGAACTGGACAGGCTTATTCTCACCTATTACGAACTTAATTCATTAAACCTTCCTGAAAACTCACCAAAACTTAAGGAAAATAAAACTTAATTTTCTTAAGTTTTATTTTTTTGTAAAATATAGCAGGAAAATTAAATATATTGTAGAATTTATAAGTTAAAACGTTTTAGTTAGGAGGATATAAAAATGAAATTTTTAAAAACCACTTTATTAAACAAAAGTATTAAAATAGTAGGTTTTTTAGCATTATTTTTATCACCAATATTTATTCATACAACATGTACATTGGCTGGTCACCAACCAAAATGTCCTAACGAACTCTTAAAATAAAGCTTAAAAAAATCTAGTATTATAAATGCTGTAATTAAGAATTTTTATACTTTTAAAAATTCTTAATTACAGCATCTCTAGGGATTTTAAAGACAAAGGGGAATTCATATGGATATATTTATAAGAGAAATAGTTGTAGATATTATAGAAGCATTATTGCTTTTAGGAGTTTTTGAAGCACTATATAATGAAAAAAGATTTATAATACAGAATAAAATAAGCTCAATTTTATTCTTAATATTATTTATTTTTGTAACTTATAATACTTCATTTCATGTGTCACTAACTTATCATTCTATGATTCTTATAGTGTTTGACATTTTATTACTTGCTTGTATCACCAAAATAAGACTTTTCGATTCTACAGTTATAGTCTGCTTATTTTTTACAATACTTTTAATTTCAGAAACATTCATTGAAATTATTGAAATGCTTATCTTTAACATAAATTTGAAACAAATTATTCTAATTCCTAAATACTTTTGGATTATGTTAGTAGTTTCAAAAATATTGCAGATATTTATTGTAGTAATGATTTTTAAATTCAATTCATATTTTACTAAACTTAGATTATTTGAAAAAGAGGGAGCTATCTTCGCTAATTTAATAATTGAATTAGGTGTGTTTACTCTATTTATATTTTGTGTTAACTACGGTATTTTTCATATAAAAAATATCCAAACCTATAATTTTATTATTTTTATTATTTATTTTATATTTTTAATAGCAAAATTTATGAGCTTAAAAGAAAGGCAACTAGCTGTAAATATAAGTATAAATTATAAAATCCAAGAGCAGCATATTAAACACATGGAAGAAATAATTAGTATAATTAGGCAGGAAAAACATGATTTTGCCAACCATATTAATGTTATACAGGGATTATGTCTGTTAAATAAACCTGATACCGTAGAAACGATAGACAAGTATGTACGAGGAATTTCAGATACAATACATTCATCATTTAGGCACTTAGATACAGGAAATGATTACATAGATGGACTGTTATCCATAAAAAATAACTATGCAGTAAAGAACAACATAGATTTCAAAGTAATGATTAATGAACCTTTTAGTTTGTTAAAAATTAGACAGGATGAATTAATAAGTATCATAAGTAATCTTATAGATAATGCCTTTGAATCATTTCAACTTACATCAAATATTGAGCATAAAGAAATATCTATTGCTACATTTAAAGAAAATGAAAACTTTTGTATTGAGATAGCTGACAATGGAGATGTTATTCCTGAAAATATAATAGAAAAAGTCTTTAATAAAGGTTTTTCTACAAAAACTAAACAAAATGATAATCATGGTTTTGGACTGTATATTACTAAACAATTAGTCAAGAAAAATAATGGGACTATCTCTGTAGAGAGTGTTCCAGAAAAAACTCAATTTACAATAAAATTTAAAATGGAATAGATATATAAAGTCCTTACATAGAAAAGTAACTAAAATATGGTATAATATTATCAAGAGAATAAAAATGTTTTTAGTTAGTCACCTCCTAGAATTTATCTCTTACAAAAGGGGTCGTTGCGGTTAATCTGACAGCAGAGGAGGTGACAATATGAGTGATTCTGTGATTATAGTAATATCTATATGTATTACATCATCATGCCTAACAGCTATGGTGATTGTAGGAACATATTTTAAAGATAAGCTTGAAATTAAAGGTAAGTCTTCAGTTCATAAGTTAACTGAAAATGAAATTTCTATAACTGCTGAAGAAAAAAACTCAAAAAAGTAAAAATGCACCCATTCGACTAAGTGCATTTCCAAACTTCAAACATTATTAACATAAAACCACAACGGCTTCTTTTAAATATATTATATCACAATTACATTAATGTTAAACACAAAACGAAAATTAAAAAATACTACTTATAATTCGTGTTTTTTAAAAATATATAATTATATAAAGTTGGATGAAGCTCTGCATCAGTACGTTATGTAATAAAAATACTCATTTTTCCCGAACATACCATTAATTATTTATTTCACTTAAACTTAAAAAAGACTAAGTATGATTAATCATACTTAGTCTTTGTAATTATTCACCAAATTTTTTCACTAAAGACAGATACTTGCTGTTAAGCAAGTTTAATTTCATAGGTTCCGTTGATTATTCGTATTAAAAATTTAGCATTTTGTAAGGTTTTTACGGTTCTTGCTACTGTTTGACTACCAACATTACATTTTTGGGAAATCTCTTTTTGTGTCATAATTATTAGATTCTCTTTATTGCGATTTTCTATTAAAAACTTTAATACTTTAATCTTTTGATTGCCTTTAAGGTTAATTGATTGTATTATATGCTCTACCAATGCCTCATCAGATATCATACATTCTAAATTTTCCATACTATTCCCCCTTGCTAAGTAGGCTTATAACTTCGTTAGTTTCAATCTCTCCAGTTTTAAATTTCTGATATGTGTTATATAATCGTCTGCTTTCCTGTGGATTTATATATCTTAAGCTTATCATTTTTTTATACAATAATCTTTTTATTTACCTCCAATCTATTAAATACCCTTAACCTTAACAAGGTATAAAAGCTACTAGCAATGAACAACTTATCTGTTCGTCTTATATAAAGCTCATATAGTCCATATAAGACCTCTTTCTATTTTAAAGAATATTATTACTATAGCTTAAATGACTTCTATGTGCCTTTAAAATTAAAATAACAGATGATTAATTAAAATCATCTGCTATTTTGTAATCTCTATATCTAATTCACTGGTTCTAGTATTTCCGTCACTGTCTATAACCTCATAAATTAAAGTTTGTTTGCCTAATTTAGTTAAAACCTCACTATTTTTTAGTTTTACTTTATTTGTTATATCTCCGTCTTCATCATCTGTTGCTGTTACTGTTGCACCTTTTATTGGATTAAACAAGTTAAACTTAGTTGACATAGAATATTTAGGAAGTTCCATAGAAATAAGATGCTCTATATTTATATATGGAATTTCTCCTATTTCAATTTTATCATTATCATATTGCGTGCTACCAAGCAGTTTTTTATTATAGTTGTATAATTCTATATGATTATCACTTCCAATATCAAAATTTTCATGCAACTCTTTCCTAATATCCTTTATTAATTTAGGTGAATCTTTTCTATTAACATTTTTCTTTGTTCCAAATGTTATCTCTACACTTCCTTTATCTGTTTCAGTTGGCTCATCTATAGCATCAACCCTTACATAATATTGTTCAGAAAAAACCTTTTGAACATTTTCTTTTGTCAGTGGTAATTTTCCATTACTATTATTACTACTCCTGCATCCGGCAAGCATGATTAACAATAAAAAACCTGTTATTAATAACATTATCCTTTTCAATTTTATTCATCCCTTTCCATTTTATCTTATATATCCATTTTACTTTCTAATCTTTATATACATCAATATTAAGATTACAGGACTTATAATGATGTATATATATATAAGCCAATCAATTATATGCTTTCGGTTATAATAACTCTTAAATCGTTTTTCAGAGCTTTCTTGAAGCTCTTTACACCTCTGTATGGTATCTGCGGTTTTTTCTGTTATACGTGATGTATTACTTGTATAGGTGCTGTTAATTTTTTCTTCAAGTTCCTTGATAACCTTTTGGGAATTATCGCTCAATCTCGTAATCTGATGAATGGTTCTTAGATTTAGTTCGCTTAACTGTTGTTTTATTATTTTTGTCAAGTCTTTCAACTCTTGGCTTATTGCTTCTTTCAGTATTTTGTTGCTTTCCTCTAAGTTCTCTATCTTCTGATTTGCTAACTCCAGTAGCTCTTTCTGTTCTTGCTTTAACTTCTCGTATTTTTCGTTGTATTTCTCCAGTGACTTCATTACCAGACTGCTTTGATAATCCATCTCTTTTATTTTTGAAATGTTCTCCAACTGTTGTGATATATTTTTGAGTTCTTCTTCTGATTGCTTCTCCTTCTGTTCCTCTTCCGATTGTATCTGTTTTTGTTCCTCCAGTTCCTCGAAGTCTTTCTCCATTTCTGATAAATTCATTTAACATTCCCTCCTTGGTGAACTTTATATTTTTAAATGTTTTTGCCAGATTACTACTCCTAATTTTTTTACCTTCCGGTGTTATAAAAGTTATATTTTTTCTTGTATCAATCCAATTAACTTTATATTTTTTTTGCTCCATAAGTTTTATAAATTCTTCTTTACTTGTTGACTTTTTTAGTGTCATATTTACACTATGCCATAAATCAATTATATAGCTTTTATATTTACCTTGAAGACTTTTCTCTATAGCTTTATATTTCTTAGAATTAAAAGATGTTAAAACATCTTTTTCAGATTTTGTAATAGACAGTCCTTCTCTTTCACAAATTTCATCATTAATCTTTTTCATTTCTTTTAAATCATTTTTACTTTGTTGAAATTTACGACCATTTTTAAAGTTTACACTGTTAACTATAAAATGATTGTGTACATGTTTTTTATCTGTATGGGTAACTATAAAAACCTCATATCCTTTGAATATTTTTTCTGCCAATTCCCTGCCTATTTGAATTGCTTTACTTGGATTAATTTTATCCTTTGGATTAAAACTCTGTACGAAATGTTTATATTGTCTTCCCGATTTTTTATTATATAGTTTTTTAGTAAAATTCATTTCTTCAATTACTAAGTTTGGATTATTTGAACAGTTCAATCCTAACATTAATTTTTCTGTAGTTTTTTTATCATTAGACACATAATTTACAATTCCTCTTATAGAATTTTTTGAATTAACTGCCTTAATAATCGCCACGTTTCTTCTAACTCCTTTTCTAATTTTTCAGTATTTAAATTTAATTCACCTTGATTAACTGCTCTGGCTAACTGATTTAAATTTACTCCCTGTCTTTTCAATTCTACAAATATTTTTTGTAAATCATCTATAACAAATATTTTTTTTTCTAATGCACATTTTAATAAAAAATCATTTTGTTTTAGCTTTGATTCTTCAACTTTCTTTTTTATCAGATTAAACTCTTTTTCTGTTGCCCAAAATTTAATTTGTTTATCTTTGATTCTTCCCATTATTATTCACCCACTTTTCAATAAGCATATTACATATAGAATGTACTGGAGCTACTCTTTTTGCACATTCATTAAAAGCTAAAATATCTTCATTAAAACACTTCTCGCAATCTGGAACTTTCAGAACTTTATTGGGTCTTTTCTCAGTTGGATTTGGAATTTCTATATAAGTTTCATTTACACATTGGTGAGCATAATCAATATGATGTAACAAAAATCTTTCTTTCAATATTCTTTTATGACACCACTGACATATAGAACCGTATTTTTTTAACATATACTTTTTCATGAAAGGATTTCTTTGCATACGTTTTGTGTAAAGTTTCCATTTTACTAATTCAAACTTCCCACTTAATTCTATTTCTTTTGAATCATTTTTTGTAATCAATTTTATATTCATAAGTCACCTCATTATAAAAATTTTAATTTATTAAAATTTCCCAAGGGGGGTAATTGAAAAGGGGGGTTTCCCCCTTCGCAAGCTCTATATGAGACACGAAGTGGGTACTCATATAGGTAGCTTGCAGCAGAACTATTTTTTTTAAAATAGTTTTCACTCTGTAGGTACAGTGATTATAGCTGATTTTTGACAAGAAGCTGTTAAGACTATTTTTTGAAAATAGTCTTTATTTGGAAATATCTTGAATTTTAGCTTGTAACTTTTTTATCTTTTCCTGTATCAAATTTTTATTATTTATTAAGTCGTTATTCTTTCTTACAATGTCATTTATTTTAAAATTATAACTGTTAATCTGTTGTGTTGTACTTTTCTGTTCCTGCTCTATTTCATACTTAAATTGTTCTTTTAAATCACTTATTTTTTTGTTGCACATATCAATTAATTTTTTATTATCTTCTACTTTTTTATCAATAATATTTATATTATCTTTCATAGTATTTATTTGTCTTTTTGTTATATCTATGATGTAATTTTTTTGTGTCTCTGTTTTAAGATTATTATTTATTTTTACCTTCCTGTAATCACAATATAGTGTAGTAGAATTATTTACTATCTGGTTATTATCTGTGCTGTCATTTTGCATATTTTTATCAATATTATCTATACTAAAATCTTCAGTATATTCTTCATTATTTATGCCGGAATTTTGACTTACTTTTAGTGCTATGGCTTCAAAGTTTTTTGGAATATTTTCTATATGGATAATATAAATATTACCTGTAGTTATCAAAGTTTTTACTACAAGTTTTCTTGTTATATCACTTTTAGGCTTTGCAGTAAAATATAATTTAGTTGTAATGCCATTTGTTGAATCAACATCATCATAATTTAACTCAACTTCCATAAAGTTTTTTTGTGAATTATACTCCCATCTGCTTATAGATATTCTTGTACCTCCAAGGTACATTACTTTATTAATATCTGTATTGATTACAGGTGAAGCATCCGGCAGAAAACTTTTTGAATTAAAGAAAAAAATGTACATGGCTGCTATTAAAAAAAATGAAAAATAATAAAAAAAAGATTTATTATTTTTTGCTGATACTTTTATATTTCTTATACCTTCCATTAATATTTTTACCTCCTTATATTTAATCTAAAAATGGCATATTTTTAAGTGGCCTATTAATAATCATATTATTAACAAGCCACTTACTATTAACACATTTAAAATCCAGTTGTATTAATGTTGGTGCTGTGGAATTTGAAGTATTGGTATTTATACTTTCATCTGCCAGAGCTAAAATACTTTCCTCACTGTCTGTACTCAATTTTGAATACAATTTTATATTTGAAATAGACACCTTATAGTTAACATCACTTTCTAAATCATTTTCTTTTATAGGCTTTAATTTATTTACTAATTCCTCTGTTGAGAAAGGTTTTATATTATCATAAATTTTATATTTACTTAAAGCATCATAGGTAAAATAGGCATTTAAAAATTCTGTTGCAACTAAGTTTATTTCCTGCGTCTTATTACTGTCTTTAGTGTTTATCTTTTTATTTAGTTCATCTATCTTATCTTTATATTTTTCCATTTTACCTGTGGCATCTGCAAGGTTATTTTCACTTTTTATAAATCTTGTATAGTTCCTATAGTTTGTAATAGAAACTGTCATAAAAAGTATTAAAAATACTAGGTTACTTACAATCAAAATTTCATTTAATTTTTTACTGTCCATATCTTTCTCCTTTCTTAATTTTTATATTTACCAAAGCCGGCTAAGCTACTTCTGGACACACTCTGTATTCTTACTATATCACTGGTTTTTGGTGCATTTTAATAAATTAAGACAATCAACACACGTTACTTCGTCAATATTGCCATACTTTCTTGATGTTAGATGTTTTCCATGCAATGGAATATCCAATTTACAAGCTGTTTTATATGCACATTCATTTATATGCACTGACCCCTTGTAAGTAATTAAAGGAATTGGATTTTCCATTGCTTCTTTTATTTCTTTTTCACTTATAGTAAATTCCATAACGTAGATTCCTCCTTCTATATTAATTCTTATACCTTTATAATTCTTTCTCTCTAAATTCTAATTTTTATACTTTCCAAAGCCGGCAAGGTCACTTCTGGACACACTCTGTATTTTTACTACGTCACCTGTATGTGGTGCATTAATCATCTGTCCACCACCGACATAAATACCTATGTGATGGATATTTCCCGGTGTTCCGAAAAACACTAAGTCCCCCACATCAGGATTAGTAGTTGGAGTAGAACTATTATAATAATCCTGTGCTGTAAGTCTTTGTATACTGAATCCTGCATGTAGATAACAGTAATAAACAAGTCCCGAACAGTCAAAAGAATCTGCCCCCGAAGCTCCCCAAACATAAGGCTTGCCAAGCTGTGCCTGTGCTATCTGTATCACACTTGCAAGTTTCCCTGTAGCTGTTCCTATGCCTGTTCCTGTTCCTGTACTGTAATACTGCAACACATGTGGCACATAATTACAATCCCCATAACTTGACCATCCACAGGCTTGTGCTTCCATACTTGAAAATTCCTTTGCAACTTCCAGTGAATACCCTCCATGAGATTTTGCAAAACTTATAAATGCTTCTCCAAAGTTATAGGCCTGTAATGCCAGACTTATACCTTGAATATCACCGGGACTTGTAACCCCTGCTTTTTCAAGGTCTTCTTTAAGCTCCTGTATTCCACAATAAATGGAGTATTCAGGACTTGTTATAGAATTTGGCGACCTTGAATATTGTGTGTTATAGCCAGATTCCGAAGCCTGCATAACGTCTGTCAGTGTTCCTCCACTTTCCTGCTGTATGACAGCTAAAATAAGATTGACATACTGACCCATTCCAAGTTCTCCTGCATATTTTTCAACTACCGGTTTCCATGCCAGAACTTCCTGTGATACATTTGCAATTCCTGTATCTGTACTGCTGTTTCCCTGTCCCCTTATAGCTGTAATAATTGCTGTAGAAACAATAAATACTAAAAGTAATGGCAGTATGGCAGCCATTACTTTTAGTATCACTTTTCTTATTATTTTTCTTTTTAATTTTCCTGTCAGCTCCATATAATTTAAGCACCACCTTGAAATAGTGCCAGTTCTTTTTCACTTGCTTCAATGTGAAAGGCTATATTGCCCACACCATTTATAGATAGTATACATTCTCCTTCTTTCAGTACAGGTATTTTATTTAATTCACTTTCACTTAAACTGCCATCAAAAACTGTACGGAGTGTTTGGAGTGCGTTATTGTCCTGCTGCATTATAAATTTGTATTGGGTAAGCTCAAATAATGTCTTTATTTCATTTAACCCTTCTGCACTTATGCCCTCTGGAACAAAGTCCCTTATAGATTGTGATACAAATAAAAGACCTCCAAAATATTTTCGTGCTTCTCTTTCAAAATCAATTAAAAATCTAACTGCCAGTAAATTTTGTGAGTTTATTATCCTGTGTGCTTCATCTATTACTATTAGGTACCTTATAATATCTTCCCACCTGATAGAGTCGGTATCATATAACTTTTTATATTTCATCCCGTTTTGAAGCATATTATCCCAGAGAAGGTTTAATACATTAAACATCTGTGCATTAAAAACTTCCTTTTTCATGGAAGTTAAATTCCTGATACTAAAAAAAACTACCTGTTCATTTGTTATGTCCTCTATGGTAGAGTACCCATCAAACAAATAACCGTAGTTTTTTACCATACTTTTTAAAGTAAGTTCTATACTTTCTAACCTCTGCACCTTATTTGGTGACAGCTCCTTATGGATTACATTTTTCTCTAAGTCTTCATAAAGTTCTTCTCTAACTAAATTTAAAAGGTCTGAAAATATAGGATAACTCTCTTTTGATAATCCTGTGATGTGCAGATCTTCTTCCTTCGCATCTTCTTTATAAATATTAAATTTAATATATAACTGTCTTGTAAGGAGTTCAAATTCTTTACACACTTCATCACTGGCATCTGGTGACAAAAACTTATAAAAGGTAGTCAATTTAGATAAATGCTGCATAAATGAAACTCCCTCTTTTCCTGACGTTTTTAAAACTTGCAGTGGATTTATAATACCATTAGTACCGTCTAATGCTATCATTTTACCATTGACTTTATTTATTAGATTTTCAAATTATAGTGATAGGTAAGACTTTGAAATTATCGCCATCTTTTCCCCCACCTCACACTGTACGTGAGACTTTCACCTCATACAGCGTTCCAACAAATTGTATTCTACTTAATTAAATAGCTGAATTTCCTACTAACTTTCTTAAAGAATTAACTCGTTTTAAACCCATTTTATTTAGATTTAATAGTCCTAAATATTTATCAATTGTCTTTTCTTTTACTGCATGAATCAATTCATGCACTTCTACTTTAATCCATGTCAGATTTTCATAACTATCATTACCACCCAGTCTTTTTGGTATTTTGTGATGACATTCCATATTTCCTATATTCAATAGTTCCCCTGTTACATGACATCTTCCTTGTTGTCCAACTAATAGTGAAATCCTATTATCATTAAACTCAGTCGAGTTGCCCTTCGATACATTATTTAGTAGATATAGTATCATTCTGCTATATCCCTTTAATTTAACATGTATGTTTTTTCTACCTTCTTCCGTGTAATTGCAAATGTCCTTAGGAAAACACATGGGCGGCTTTGTCCTACATCCATATATAGGAAATATTGTTATGCCTTTTATTGTTCTTATTTTTCCTCTATAATTTCCGTAAAATCTTTTATAGGTTTCCGACAGTTCGGGTTTCTCACTTATAAGATTCTTCAATCTTGCATTCAAGGTTTTCATAACTAAGAAATTTATTTTCCCAAAATCTAAACTAATATTTGTAGCACTTTTATAATAGTTATGGCTACCTAAAATAATGGAGTTTAGTTTAGAGATTTCTTTGGCGGTTTGTTCTTTTTGTATTACTTTAATTTGTTGTTTTAATTTCCTTANNCCTTATAGTGTTTTGTAGTGCTTTATCACACATTCTACTTTGACATGCATATTTATTTCTTTTAGGTTTAGCTATTAATTTAAATCCTAGATATTCTGTATAATTTCTTCTAAGATTAGTTATTTTGGATTTCTCAAAATTAATTTCTAAATCCAGTCTCTCTTTTAGCCATAGTCTTGTGGCATTATAGATTTTTTGAGCTGTCTTATAATCTCTACAGAACAATTTAAAGTCATCTGCATATCTGACTAACCATACTTCTTTTAGTTTAGTTGTTTTCATTGCCCTATATTTGTGTAATCCAGCATAGGTATGATTGGTTTTAAAGGTTTCCCACTGGTC
>DHEX01000040.1:0-1523 GCA_002400085.1 Clostridiaceae bacterium UBA4839
TAATGTTAATAGGAACAAATACGCGTGGAGCTACTGGACTAATTGCACGTACTAAATTATCTAATGGCTGTGAATTTATTATTTCATCTCAAAAGATTTATACACCAGAAGGTGTACAAATACAAAACAATGGAATCGCCCCAGATTATACTGCTTGGCAGACAATTGAGGATCTTAGAGTACATAAAGATACTACTTTACTATATGCATTGGAAAAAATTCATGAAAAGTAAGAAGTCGATGTATGATGAAAAGAAAAATATAGCACAAACATTATTTGTGTTTTCAATTCTTAATTTAATTATACAAACGATAAATACCATTGCAAGTACTATATTGTAGTTTATTAGGGGGCATGCTATGGAAAGAAAAGCTGAACCTGATTTCAAGAAATTTATTATTTTTTGGCTTAGCCAGTCGGTATCGCAATTAGGGAGTGCGATGACCAGTTTTGCGTTAACTATATGGGCATATCAGCAAACAAATTCTGCAATGGCTGTTTCGCTAATTACATTTTGCTCCTATTTCCCCTATATTTTAATAAGTATTTTTGCTGGCAGCTTTATCGATAAAAACAGCAAGAAAAAAATTATGCTGATAGCAGATTTATTTGCTGCTGTATGCTCTGTATTTATCTTGATTTTATTTTCTACAGGAAGTCTGCATATTTATCATATATATATAGTTAATACAATAACTGGCTTTATGGATGCTTTTCAAGCTCCAGCAGAAGCTGTGGCTATTGGAATGATGGTTCCTTCTGATAAATATGCCAAAGCAAGTGGGTACAGCTCTTTTTCAGAAAATTTATTAACTGTAGTTGCCCCAATGTTAGCAGCTACCTTTATTTCCTTTGTGGGATTAGGCGGTATAATTTTCTTTGATCTGTTAACTTTCATATTTGCATTTGTAGTTCTGTTATTTTTCATTAAGTTACCAGAGAATACCTCATCTCAAGAAGAGAGTGTATTAGATGGGTGCAAGGAAGGGTTTAGTTTTTTAAAGAAGAATCGCGGTATTCTTTATATTATATTGAGTATGGCCTTACTAAATTTTTTCTCAAGATTAACATACGAAAATATCTTGTCACCAATGCTATTAGCTAGAACAAATAATAATAATGAAATTTTAGGATTAGTTAGCTCTATATTAGGGATAGGTGGAATAATCGGAGGATTGTTAGTTGCTGGAAAGAAAAATGGCTATAAAGATAATTTGAAACTCATCTATTTTTCGGCAGCGTTTTCTTTCCTTTTTGGAGATTTGCTGATGGGATTAAGCCAAAATGTTTATCTATGGAGTATAGCAGCATTAGCTGCAAGTATTCCAATTCCATTTGTTATTGCAGGGCAAAAAACGATTATGTATAATACGGTTCCTCAAAATTTGCAAGGCAGAGTTTTTGCTGTTAGAAATGCAATTCAATTTTGCACCATACCAATAGGCATTTTGTTAGGCGGATTTTTGGCTGATTACGTTTTTGAACCTTTTATGCTAGGTAGTAAATCTATCTTAGCTGTTTT
>DHEX01000040.1:1572-18387 GCA_002400085.1 Clostridiaceae bacterium UBA4839
TTATACAGTGATTGTAATATCTATGCTGGATTTAAAAAATTTGCTTTTAATAAATATAAAAGCTTATTATTATATTTTTGCAGTTTTGAAAATATAATATAAAAACAAAACTAATGAAACTATTAAAGATTATTCACATACTATTTTACAGTTTATAACTAAAACTATATAATTTAGGTAATTACTAACTATTAGCAAGTTAACAAATGCAGCATTATTCTTAGGCGGTGGTGTATAAAATGAAAAAAATTATACTAAATGCTGTTAAATATTTTGCTTTTTTATTCATTATTATAGAAGCATTTTCTTATATATTAAATAAGGGAGATTTCAAAGAAATTGGATTGCAGACATTATTAATTGCAGTTTTTTCTATAGAAATTTCCATAAGAGATTATAATAAAATATAGGTACCAGCCTTTTGACATTTGATATTGATACTAATGAAGAATAAAATAACAATATTAATTTAAAGCCTGCACTTATTTTGTACAGGCTTTTTGTGTGTAAATTAAATAGATAAAAAAATGCAATAAAGAGACGAATAAGAAAAGAAGGATAATAAGGGAATTTGCGGAATTAATAAGGTATGACGAGAAAAACATTGGGGGTGTAATATGAGAAAATACAAATTTCCTGTTCAAATAAAGTTTATTATTGCTTCAATGATCTTGGGAAGTCTTCAATTTGAATCATCCATATTAATGATATATTATCAAGAGCAGTCACTTTCAAATACTCAGGTTGGAACTATGATGGCTGCTTATTCAATAGCAGTAATAATTTTTGAGTATATTACGGGTATATGGGCAGATCAATATGGTCCTAAAAAGATATATACAAGTAGCATATTAATTCTTATTCTGGGAGAAAGTTTACTTATTATTGGTAAGAGTTACATAATAATTTTTAGTGCAATAATTTTTATTGCACTGAGCGTTGCAGCGAAAAGCGGAGCAGATATAGCATTGCTTTATAATAAGTTAGAAGAACAAAATAAAAAAGAGATGTTTAATTATTTAATAGGTACAATAAAAAGTATATCCCTTATTTTAGGTTCTTTAGTAGTTATGATAGGTTCTATATTAGGTAATGTAAACATTAAAATTCCATTTATTGCTACAGTGATATGTAATATTATTGCTTTCTTATTAATGCTTAATGTGCATGATGAAAAAAAGGTTATGTTGAAAAAACATACTTCAAAACTTGTATTAGATGGATTTAATGTATTAAAGGAAAATAAACTTTTCTTATGGGTAACATGCTCTACAATTCTAATATTTCCATTAAACCATATATTAAGTATTTATCTTCAGGTATATATGGAAGATATAAGTATACCTACTATGTTTTTTGGTACATTTTATGCTGTATCAGCATTATCTGAAGCTTTAGGTTCAAAACTAAGCAATTTTGTTATTGGTAAATTAGGCTGTGAAAAAGCTCATTTCTTATCCGGAGTTTTAATTATAATAGCATTTGGAATGTTGTACATAAAAAATATAATAGTATTTGCTGTTATATTTATGATAATAAGTTTTTTATTTGGAATATATTATATAAGCAATACAATAATTATAAATAGTGTTGCTACGTCTGAAAACAGAGCTACGCTTATGTCCGAACAGCATGCACTAACAAAAATTTCTACAGCTCTTTTTATGTATCTAGTTGGTTTTGGTACCGATAGGATTGAAATAAATATACTTTTCCTTTGCATATCATTGTTAATTTTAGTTCCTGATCTTTTGCTTACAAGTATATATTTCATAAAATATAAAAAAGAAAAGGATGTGATAGAAAGGTAGGATAATGCTGCATATTTTTTATAATTGAGAAATGCTTTAATGATTAGGTAAAGTTTTAAGAATTTAGAGGTGAGGATTAGTTATGAAAAAGTCAATCAAACACAGCTTGCTATTAATCACCATTTGCCTATTATGTGTACTGCTTTATGGATGTAAGAATAATGCGTCAAAAGCACAAAACAAAAATCAAGTTAAAACAGGATTATATGTTTGTGAAAAAAATGGTGAACCTGCTTGGTCTTGGATAAAGATAGATGATGATAATAAGTTCATTTTTCATAGAGGTGCAGGATTGAGCTATCGGCCTGAAGGTGAATATGAAGTTGATGGCAATAAGCTCTATTTCAAAACAGATGATTTGGGTACATATGAGTTTAAAATTGAAAAAAATAAGCTCATTTATGTCAAATCAGACGATGAAGCTTTAGGTTCTAATGAATTAACTTTTTTATATACTACTAAAAGCCTTGAAGATTTGCAGAAGGCAAAATAGTAAAACGTCTGAAAAATAGCCTTTTTCAGAGGCTCACCCATTTTTAAATCATAAATTAATCTTGTTTTAATGCTGCTTTGGTTGCCTCCCCTGCATGATAAGAACTTCTAACTAGAGGTGCTGATGCAACATATTTAAATCCTAAATCCATTCCAATTTTCTTATATCTTTCAAATTGATCCGGATGAATATATTCAATAACAGGAGGATGCTTCTTAGAAGGTTGAAGATACTGCCCGATAGTTAACATATCACAACCTACCTCTAATAAATCCTTCATAAGTTCTACTACTTCATCTTCCGTTTCTCCAAGTCCCAACATAATTCCTGACTTTGTTAAAATATTTTTGTCCATTTTTTTAACATTCTCAAGCAATTTTAATGATCTTTTATATACAGCTGTCGGCATAACTGTTGGATAAAGTCTCGGTATAGTTTCTACATTGTGATTTATTACCTCTGGCTTGGCTTCTACTACCTTTTTTAGTGCTAATTCATCTCCCTTGAAATCTGGTATAAGAACCTCAACAATCGTACTTGGATTTATTTCCTTTATATTTTCTATTACCTTGACAAAATGACCTGCACCACCGTCATCTAAATCATCCCTGGTCACAGATGTTATTACTACATATTTTAGCCCTAATTCTTTAACAGCATTAGCAACATTCATAGGTTCTTCTTCATCAACAGGTTCAGGTTTTCCCATTGTTACATTACAAAATCTACAGTTTCTAGTACATCGGTTACCTAAAATCATAAAAGTAGCAGTTTTTTTACTAAAGCATTCCATTAAATTAGGACAATTAGCTTCTTGACATACCGTATGTAGGGAAAGCCTATTTAAAATCCCCTTTACAGTATTTGTCTCTGGACCACCGCATACCTTTATTCTTAACCAATCCGGTTTTCTAGTTACCATGATATATCCCTCCAATACTATGATTGTATTTTGCCACTTATTTAATACAATCTGTTATAGTATAATAATATGTATTTGGCTTTATTGCTACCAATAGTGTCAAGTTACTGTAGGAAAAAAGAGGCCTCCCTGCCAGTGCTTCCTAAAACATTAGTTTTAAAATCTGTTCAAGGCTTATGCTAGAGAAGTAATTTTCTATATTGAATTTTGAAAGGGTGTTTCTTACGGCATCTTCGGTATATTTAGTACCTTTAAGGGCCGTTTCAATATCAGATACATCATATATTCCGAAGAAATCCCCAAAGAATTTAGCATCTTTTATGTAGCCTTTTTCAATATTGCAATTAAATTCTATTAAACCACCTTTACATTTCATTTCATTTTTATAGCTATATTTAGGTGAACTTCCATAATTCCATTCCCATGTACTATATTTTTCATCAGCAAGCTTGCCAATATTTTTAATATCTTCTTCTGTTAGTGTGTATAATTTGCTTTCCGCATAATTATTTACAACATAATTCATAAGAAATTCTATAAATTCTTCAACCTTCATTGGAGATTTTAAGTGGCTGCTTATATTTGTTACTCTGCTTTTTACAGATTTAACTGCCTTGCCTTCAAACTTTTTTTCTTTTACATTTAGGGACTGTGAAATATCTTTAACGTTTGCTGAAAAAAGAAGTGTCCCATGATGAAGAACCCTATTTTTATAGCAATATTGAGCATTGCCTGAGAATTTTTTGCCATCAATGGTCAAGTCATTTCTCCCAGAAAATTCTGCATTTACATTTAGCTGTTTAAGCGCATCTATTATTGGAACTGTAAATCTTTTAAAATCATTGAAGGTTTCTTTTTGGTTGCTTATAAATGTAAAATTAATGTTCCCTAAATCATGGAATACAGCTCCGCCGCCTGATAATCTTCTAACAATTGTAATGTTGTTTTTATCAACATAATCCTTATTGATTTCTGACAGAGTATTTTGATTTTTCCCTACAACAATACATGGGGAGTTTCTCCAAAGCATGAAGCATTCCTCATTAAACTCTTTAAGTATGTACTCTTCACAGGCAAGGTTAAAGTATGGATTAGTATTTTTATTATATATACAAAGCATAGCTAAACGCCTCCATTTAATATTTTTAAAATTATAATGAGTTTATATTAAGGATATCACATATTATTTATAAAATAAATAGGTTAAATATTTAACAAAAAACATGAATACTTCTTGAAACAATATAAGTATAATGATAGTATTATAGTAGAAAAGGAAATATTATATTGCTTAATAAAATGTATGGTTTATATGGTTCATATAAACACTTAATACATTAAAAGGTGCAGAATTTTGTGTCTATAGGATTCTATTAAAATAAATTGCATACTATATGCAGCATGGCAATTCCGTAGAAACAACACATCTTTTGAAATATGAGACTTTAGTGGGAATAAAGAGGTATGGTAATACGGATTTTGTATTGCTATATCTCTTTTTAAAAATAAAATGGAGGTGCTAATGTGGAAAATTTAAAAAGGACTACGCTTTATGAAAGACATTTAAAGTGCGGCGGCAAGATGGTGGATTTTGCAGGTTATGAGCTCCCAATTCAGTACAATAGCATAATTGATGAGCATAATGCTGTGAGAAATGCAGCAGGATTATTTGACGTATCACATATGGGTGAAATTGAAGTTAAGGGGAAGGAGGCTTTTAATTATCTTCAGTATGTTTTAACAAATAATTTAGGAAAGCTTCAGAAAAATAAGGCAATTTATACTATGATGTGCTACGAAGATGGCGGTATAGTAGATGACCTTTTAGCTTATAAATTTGATGAAGATCGTTATATCCTTGTTGTAAATGCGAGCAATAAAGATAAGGATTACAAATGGCTCCTTGACAACAAGTCTAATTTTAACGTTGAATTAAATGATATATCAGAAACTATAGGAGAGGTTGCTTTTCAAGGACCAAAAGCTCAGGAAGTACTTCAAAAACTTGTAAGTGAAGATTTAAATGAGATTAAATTTTTCTCTTTTAAGCAAGATATTTATGTAGCTGGTGTAAAGGCAGTGGTTTCAAGAACAGGATATACAGGAGAAGATGGTTTCGAAATATATTCAGATACTGAAGGTATAAAGAAAATATGGGACAAGATACTTGAGGCTGGGAAGGATTTGGGCGTAAAGCCAGCAGGACTGGGCTGCAGGGACACATTAAGATTTGAAGCTAACCTTCCACTCTATGGGAATGAATTATCAAAGGATATAACACCCCTTGAGGCTGGGTATGGTTTTGCTGTAAAACTTGATAAGGAAGAATTTATAGGTGAGGAGCCGCTTAAAAAACAAAAAGCTGAGGGTCTAACAAGAAAAATAGTAGGTTTTGAGATGAAGGATAGGGGAGTTCCAAGGCAAGGATATGAGGTTCGTTCAGGAGAAAATAAGATAGGTTTTGTAACAACAGGATATTTTTCACCAACCCTTAAGGAAAATATCGGACTTGCCATGGTTAATATAAAGTTTTCGAATATTGGAGATGAATTCAATATAATGGTAAGGAATAAACCGCTTAAGGCTGAAGTCATAAGCAGAAAGTTCCTTGAAAAAAGATATAAAAAATAATGAGATGGAGGAATGTAAAATGAAGGTTGTTAAAAATTTACTTTACACAAAGGATCATGAATGGGCAAAAGTTGAAGGGGAATTTGCCTATATTGGTATTACAGATTTTGCACAAGATGCCCTTGGCGATATAGTATTTGTAGATCTTCCTGAGGTAGGCTCAGAGTTTAAAGCAGGGGATTCATTTGGAGCTATAGAATCTGTTAAGGCAGCATCTGATGCATACATCCCTGTAAGTGGCAAGGTTGTTGAGGTAAATGAGGATATAGTAGATAATCCTGCTCTTGTGAATGAAGATGCTTATGAAAACTGGTTTTTGAAAATTGAGCTTTCAGATAAATCTGAATTAGGAAAACTTATGGACGATAAGACATACGAAGAATACTGCAGTAAGGAGGGATAATATATATGTTTCCATATATACCAAATACACCAAAAGATGAAGATAAAATGCTTAAGACAATAGGTGTATCATCAGTAGATGATCTTTTTAATGATGTTAATGATGATATAAAATTCAAAGGCAGATTAAATATAAATGAACCTATGTCTGAGATGGAAGTATCAAAGAATTTAAAAAAACTTTCAAATAAAAATGTATCAACAGAGGATGCGCCATGTTTCCTTGGGGCAGGTGCATACGATCATTTTATACCTGCTGTTGTGCATCATATGACATCACGATCTGAATTTTATACAGCATATACGCCATATCAATCAGAGATAAGCCAAGGAACGCTTCAGGTAATTTTTGAATATCAAACCATGATATGCAATTTAACTGGTATGGATGTGTCAAATGCTTCTTTGTATGATGGAGGTACTGCAACTTGTGAAGCTGCATTTGTAGCTTGTGCAGCTACAAAAAGAAAAAAGATTATAGTTTCAAGAACTGTTCATCCTGAAGTAAGAAGAGTACTTAAAACATATATGAGGTTTAGAGGAATAGAACTTGTAGAAGTGGATGAATTAGATGGAGTTACTGATGTTGAAAAACTTAAAAATCTGGTTGATAAGGATACTGCAGGAGTTATAATACAAAATCCAAATTTTTTTGGGACAGTTGAGGACTTAACTGAAATTGAAAAATTAGTTCATGAAAATAAAAGCCTTTTGATTATGAATGTAGATCCTATATCCCTGGCTATTTTAAAGAGCCCAGGAGAAATAGGTGCTGATATTGCAGTTGGCGAGGGGCAAAGCCTTGGAAACAACTTAAACTTTGGAGGCCCATATCTTGGGTTTATGGCTTCAACTTCAAAGCTTATGCGAAAACTTCCTGGAAGAATAGTAGGTCAGACAGAGGATTTAGATGGCAAAAGGGCATTTGTATTAACACTTCAGGCAAGGGAGCAGCATATTAGAAGGCAAAAGGCAACATCAAATATATGCTCAAATCAACAGCTAAATGCTTTAGCTGCAGCTGTTTATCTTGCACTAATGGGCAAGAGTGGGCTTAAAGAAGTTGCACTTCAATGTGTAAGTAAATCTCACTATGCCTTTAATGAAATAACTAAGTCTGGTAAATATAAAGGCATTTTTAAAAAGCCTTTCTTTATGGAATTTGCAGTTAAGGGGGATATGCCTTTTGATAAGGTAAATGAGGAACTTTTACAAAAGAATATAATTGGCGGATATGATCTTGGTAAGGATTATCCTGAATACAAAAATACAATGCTTCTTTGTGTAACTGAAAAAAGGACTAAAGAAGAAATTGATAATCTAGCCTGTGTACTGGAGGGAATAAAATGAAGGATTATAATAAATTAATATTTGAGATTTCCAGTGAGGGAAGATGTGGATATTCTCTGCCAAAGTTAGATGTTCCATCCGTAAATATAAATAGCACTATTCCAGAGAAGCTTCAAAGGAAAAAGAGCTTAGATCTTCCAGAAGTAAGTGAAGTAGATGTTGTAAGGCATTATACTGCACTGTCAACTAAAAACTATGGCGCTGATACAGGATTCTACCCGTTAGGTTCATGTACTGTGAAGTATAGCCCTAAGATAAATGAGGATGTGGCTGAACTTCCTGGATTTAAATCGCTGCATCCATATCAAAATGAAGAACAAGTTCAAGGCGCTCTTGAACTTATGTATAATTTATCTGAAAAGCTATGTGAAATAACTGGGATGAAAGGAATTACACTTCAGCCCTCAGCTGGTGCTCATGGTGAATTAACAGGCCTTATGATTATAAAGGCTTACCATGAAAGCAGAGGAGATTTTAAGAGAAAGAAAATAATAGTTCCTGATTCTGCTCATGGGACAAACCCTGCAAGTGCTGCATCAGTTGGTTTTGAGGTAGTTGAGGTAAAGTCAAATAAAGATGGAACAGTAGATCTTGATAGCTTGAAGGAAGTATTAAATGACGAGATTGCAGGTCTTATGATTACGAATCCTAATACTCTTGGGATTTTTGAAAAGGATATACTTGAGATATCAAGACTTGTTCATGAAGCAGGCGGGCTTTTATACTATGATGGAGCTAATATGAATGCTGTAATGGGTATAGCAAGACCTGCAGATATGGGATTTGATGTTGTTCATTTAAACCTTCATAAAACTTTTTCAACTCCGCATGGCGGCGGTGGACCTGGAAGCGGTCCTGTTGGAGTTAAAGAGGAACTTCTAAAATTCCTTCCTGTGCCTGTTATTAAAAAAGAAGGGGATAAATATGCCCTTGATTATGACAGAAAAGATTCAATTGGAAAAGTAAGGACGTTTTATGGCAATTTTGGCGTAATGGTAAAGGCATATGCATATATACTTTCTATGGGTGCAGAAGGACTTAAAAAGGCAAGTGAGGTGGCTGTACTCAATGCAAATTACATTAAGGCGCGACTTAAGGGCTATTACAATATTCCAATTGATGGTGCATGTAAGCATGAACTTGTCCTTGGAGGATTAGGGGATGATGTTCATGATGTATCGACTCTTGATGTTGCAAAGAGAATAATTGATTATGGTTATCATCCACCTACAATATATTTTCCTCTTATTGTAGATAATGCACTTATGATAGAGCCAACTGAAACGGAAAGCAGGGAAACTCTTGATAATTTCATAGATGCAATGATAAAAATATCTAAAGAAGCAAGAGAAAATCCAAAACTCTTACAGGAAGCACCGCATGATACACCAGTTAGAAGACCAGATGAAGTAAAAGCAGCAAGGCATCCAATTGTGAAGTGGAGCAAAGAATAAGAATATTTCAAATATAATAAATTAAGGCAGGTGTATGGCTTGGATAAGGACATAGTGGTAATTGGAGGGGGCCCCGGTGGATATGTTGCCGCCATAAGAGCAGCACAGCTTGGTGCAAAAGTTGCTCTTATTGAAAAGGATAAATTAGGCGGAACATGTCTTAATAGGGGGTGTATACCTACTAAAACATTATATAGAGATGCTGAAATATTAAATACACTTAAAAAAGTAGACAGCTTTGGTATAAATGTAGATGGTTTCAGCATAGATGTGGAAAAAATGCAGGAGAGAAAGGATTTAGTTGTAGTTCAGCTAAGGGACGGAATTGCTAATCTTCTTAAAGCTAATGGTGTTGAGGTTTATAACGGCTTTGGGAAAATTAAGGGTAAAAATACAGTGGAAGTTTCTATGGATGATGGAGCTAAGGATATCAGCACAAAGAATATAATAATAGCTACAGGCTCAAAGCCATCCCTACCGCCTATTGAAGGAGCAGATCTTCCAAATGTTTATTCAAGTGAGGATATGCTGAATTTTAAAGCCGTACCAAAGAAACTTCTAATAGTTGGCGGCGGTGTTATTGGTATGGAGTTTGCTGGAATCTTTAACAGCATGGGATCAAAGGTTACTGTAGTTGAATTTATGCCAAGGATACTTCTTCAAACTGATACTGATATTACAAAAAGATTTTCAGTGCTCTTAAAGAAAAAAGGAATAGACGTTTATGTGTCAACTAGGGTTAATAAAATTGAAAAAAGCGGAGATGGCTTCCTTGTTCATACTGAAAACAAGAAGGGCGAAACTGTATTTGAAGCTGACAATGTTTTAATTGCAACTGGAAGAAGCCCACTAATTGAAGGGCTTAATATTGAGGGCGTAGGAATTAAATTTGATAAAAAAGGTATAAAAGTTGATGAAAACTATATGACAAGTGTGGAGAATATTTATGCTATAGGCGATGTAAATGGAATTTCAATGCTTGCCCATGCGGCATCCAATCAGGGAGTTCAAACTGCTGAAAAAATAATGGGCATTGATTCAAAGGGAAAACACAATCCTATACCCAGCTGCATATTTGTTTTTCCTGAAATAGCTTCAGTTGGTGTAACTGAGGATGAAGCTAAGGAAAAAGGGATAAAGTATAAAACAAGCAAATCCATGTTTGGTGGAAATGGAAAAGCATTGGCTCTTGGTGAACCTGAGGGGCTAGTTAAGGTAATTGCATCTGAGGATGATACAATTATAGGCGTTCATATAATGGGGCCTCATGCTTCAGATTTAATAAATGAGGGCAATATTGCTGTAAGCATGGGCATGAAAGCTAGTGAAGTTGGAAGCATAATACATGCACATCCTACACTTTCAGAGACATTCCATGAAGCTGTTTTAGGAATTAATGGTTCAGGTATTCATACAATGCCAATAAGAAAAAGAGTTTAGCACAATTTATTCAGATGGCTACCATCCGTAATGCCTCGCTTAAAGCGGGGAATAACGGATGCTATGCTTCTGGAAATGATAAAATAAACATCTACCGGCTAGACCGGTAGATGTTTATTAAATTTATCTATAATAACAGTGCTATAATATAACTATAATTTAAAATGGAGGTAACAACATGGGAAACAGATTTATTGAGAGAAGAAGAAAGCTTTTAAAAAATATAGAGGATAATTCTTTGGTGGTACTTTTTGCTGGAAGGGAAATATATAAATCAGCAGATGAAACATATGAGTTCACACCAAATAGGAACTTTTTTTACTTATCTGGTATTGATGCACCAAATATTATAATTGCCTTAATGAAGAGAAAAGGAGAGGTTGCTGAAGAGATATTTGTTGAAAGGCCAGACCCTGTACTTGCAAGATGGGTTGGAGAAAAGCTTAGTGCAAAAGAAGCTAGAGAGATTTCTGGTATAGAAATAGTTGATATTATTGATAATTTTAAGGGAAGCATTGCTTCATTGCTATCCAATTATTCTATTAGTAATGTGTATTTAGATTTGGAGAGACAGGAATATAATATACCTAAAACATTTTCACAGGAATTCGCAGGAAATATATTAGAAAGGTATCCTTATATTAGAATAAAGAATATATATGATGATATATGCCGCTTAAGAGTGGTAAAGGATGAGGAAGAAATTGCACTTATAAAAAAGGCCATAGATATTACAGGAGAAGGAATAGAAAATATGGCCAAGCATATGAGAGCAGGAATGATGGAATATGAAATAGAGGCATATTTTGATTATACATTGAAAAAAAATGGAGTTACAGATACTGCATTTAAAAATATAATTTCATCAGGAAAGAATGCTACAGTGCTTCATTATTCTAGCAACAATTGCAGGACACCTAATTATGCACTTATACTATTTGACGTTGGGGCACAGTATAAGTATTATAACGGTGATATAAGCAGGACATTCCCTCTGTCTTCCAAATTTACACAGAGGCAGAAGGATGTATATAATGCTGTTTTAGAAACTAATATAGCAATTAAGGAAGCCTGCAAGCCGGGTATATCTGTTATGGAATTAAATGAGCTTTCAAAAAAAATTTTATCAAAGGGATGCAGGCAACTTGGATTAATTAAGGATGACAGTGAACTTTCAAGATATTATTTCCACAGCATAGGACATTATTTAGGACTTGACGGGCATGATGTAGGGGACATAGGTGACAGGAACCTTCCTATGGCTGAGGGAACGGTTATAACAAATGAGCCAGGACTATATATATCAGAAGAGGGCATTGGAGTTAGAATTGAGGATGATCTTTTAGTTACAAAGTCAGGATGTGAGGAATTATCTCACAACATTATTAAATCTGTAGAGGATATAGAAAACTTTTTGTTATAATTTATGAGCAAATTTAAAACAAATTGTAAAGTAATAGAAAAGCTATTTATAAGAGGGTAAAGTAAATGATATAATAAAATGAACTTAAAATAATTATAGCCTTTTGGCAGGAATGGAGATATGCACTTATGAAATCAAATGAAAAAAATCAACCTAAAAAGTCAAAAAAATGTGAATGTGATGGCTCAACTATCTTATATGTTGGCTCTTTAATTGCAGCTATTATTGCAGTTATCTTATTAGTAAATAATGTGAGGTTATACAACGCAAATGTTGCTCAATATGTGGCACAAGGGTATCCTAAAGATGAGGTTGTTAGACAATTAAAAGCAATACAATTAATGCCGGGAATATGTGAGCCAATTGCTCTTTATGGTGGTATTGCATTGATTTTATATGGAATTGGTATGATCAATGAAAAAGTTTCAAGACGTTTAGTACCAACAACAAATGTTCAAGCTATAGATGGTGTTCAAAAAGATATTGCTGATGCAGAAAATGTTGAGACTTCAGAAAAGGTAGAAACTGATACAGAAAATGCTGAGACTTCAGAAAATGTAAAAGCTGATGCAGGAAATGCTGAGACCTCTGAAAATGTAAAAGCTGATGCAGAAAATGTTGAAACTGCTGCAAAAGTTAATGAAACTACTGATGACATTAAATAACTATAAACATTTAATTGATTTATCAAGTGATTCTTAGACTCATGTGGGTTTTGCTTATATGGAAGGAATATATTATATGTTGTAGTATATTCCTTTTTTCTATTTCGCGGCAGTACGTTTCTCGCTTATAAAGTAACTTACATCATCAATGCGGATTTGAAAAATATATAACTTTAATTTGTTATTTAGATTTAATACACTGCTGCAATAAGAAAAATATATGGAATGATTATAGAATGAGCATTTATGTAATTAATTAAATGTTTCATGAATCATTTTGAACTTATAAAATAAAATGATATAATAAAGAATATGTTTTGAGTGTATAAAAATTTGCTATATTGGGGAGTGATATGATGAGAAGGGACAAGTGGCTTTTATTTATTTCAGCTATTATCCCAGGAGTAGGTTATATGTATCTTGGGCTTATTAGAAAGGGAATTGAGGCATTAATACTGTTTTTGATTATTGGACCTATCTTTAGGCTTATAGGGATAAGCTGGCTTACAAATATTGTAAGATTTCCATTTTGGCTTTATACATTTTTTACAACCTACGAAATTGCAACACAGCAAGATTTAGGAGTATATGTACCGGATACAGATTTTATTAACATAAAGAAACCTAATAAAAATGTAAATATGAGCGATAAAAATATAGCTATATTAAAAAATGTTTTAGCAGCTGTTCTTATTATTGCAGGTCTTATTGTAATATTAAATAAAGCATTTGCTGGTAATGAAGTATATAATCTTATTATTTCATATATTAAGACTTACCTTTTCCCTGTACTTCTCATATTTGGAGGTTTATATATTCTTTTTAGAAATAGTGGGAAATAATGCTGCTTTAAATACGCAAGCAGCATATTATATAAAAGATATTGACATCATATTCTTATAAGTTATAATAAGAATAAATTAAATATTAAAGCTGTGATAAAGAGGAGTATGCAGTTAACATTCAAAGAGATGAAAGCCCAAAGGCTGAAAGGTTTTCAATTAAGTGGCTGCAGAAGGTAGCTTTGGAGCTTTTTAGCTGAAAATAAGTAAGCTGAAACGGATAACCGTTAAAAAGTTAAGTGCCGAATTTTTCGGAATAAAGGTGGTACCGCGGTCCTTCGCCCTTTCATGGATGAAGGACTTTTTTATGTTAAAAATAAAATGGTAGGGAACGGTCTTGACCGTTCCGTTGATGAACGAGCGAAATTTGGGGGTGAAACGGTGCCAATACCCAGGTAGCAAATTTATTCTGTGGTATTTGCAGGGTGATCTGAATTTGGTGGGGCGGAACGGTCAAGACCGCTCCCTACATTAACACCCTTGCAAAGGTCAAAGTGAGCAGTAGTTATCTATGTTTAGGATTTAAAAGGAGAGGGATATGGAACATTTAGATCTATTAAGTATTGTACTTGTAGTTATAGGTTCAATTTTGGTATATGGTGCAAAGCCTATACTTAAAAAAATAAAAAAATATGATGATAAAGTCATGATTGCAATGAAGTTGATTGGGCTTATAATAGCTGGAATAGGTTTTTTTAGAATTTTAGAGATAATTTAAAAACGAGGAGGAATTGAAATGGAAGATGCAAAAAATATTTCAAAAACTTATAACCCTAAAGAATTTGAAGATAGACTTTATAAGGAATGGGTAGAAAAGGGATACTTTACTCCGAAAGTTGATAAGAGTAAAAAACCTTTTACAATAGTTATGCCGCCGCCTAATATAACTGGGCAGCTTCATTTAGGTCATGCTCTTGACTGCACACTTCAAGATGCTATTATAAGATTTAAAAGGATGCAGGGATATGAAACTCTTTGGCTTCCTGGAGAAGATCATGCAAGTATTGCAACGGAAGTTAAAGTTGAAAATGAGCTAGCTAAAAAAGGTCTTAAGAAAAAGGAAATGGGTAGGGAAAAGTTTTTGGAGGCTGTTTGGGACTGGAGTAATACTTACAGAGCAAGAATTAGGGAACAGCTTGAAAAAACCGGTGCTTCCTGCGATTGGACCAGGGAACGCTTTACAATGGATGAAGGATTAGACAGGGCAGTAAGAGAGGTATTTGTAAGGCTTTATAATAAGGGACTTATTTATCAGGGAAACAGAATTATAAATTGGTGCCCAAAATGTAAAACTGCTCTTTCAGATGCTGAAATTGAATATGAAGAACAGGAAGGAAACCTTTGGTATATTAAATATTCTGTAAAGGACAGCAGCGAATATATAATTATTGCAACTACAAGGCCTGAGACAATGCTTGGAGATGTAGCTGTTGCAGTAAATCCTGAAGATGAAAGATATAAGGATTTAGTTGGAAAGACATTGATACTTCCTCTAGTTGGAAGAGAAATTCCTATAATTGAAGATTCTTATGTTGATATGGAGTTTGGAACAGGAGCAGTTAAAATTACGCCAGCTCATGATCCAAATGACTTTGAAGTAGGAAAGAGACATAATTTAGAGCAAATCATAATCATGAATGATGATGGAACTATGGCTGATAATACTGGAAAATATAAAGGACTTGATAGGTATGAAGCAAGAAAGCAGATTGTTAAGGATCTAAAGGAGCTTGGAGTTCTTGTTAAAATAGAAAAGCATGCTCACAATGTTGGATGCCATGACAGATGCAATACTACAGTTGAGCCGCTCCTTTCAAAGCAGTGGTTTGTAAAGATGAAGCCTTTAGCTAAACCTGCTATTGAAGCTGTAAAAAATGGCGAGGTTAAATTTGTACCTGATAGATTTGCAAAAATTTATTATAATTGGATGGAAAATATTCAGGACTGGTGTATATCAAGGCAGCTTTGGTGGGGACACAGAATTCCTATTTGGTACTGCAGTGACTGTAGTGAGGTAATTGCAGCTGTAGATGAACCAAAAACTTGTCCAAAATGCGGTTCACATAATTTAAAGCAGGATGAGGATGTGCTTGATACTTGGTTCAGCTCAGCACTTTGGCCATTTTCAACTTTGGGCTGGCCTGATGAAACTGAGGATTTAAAATATTTTTACCCTACAGATGTTCTTGTAACTGGCTATGATATTATATTCTTTTGGGTTGCAAGGATGATATTTTCAGGAATTGAAAACATGAATATGCCTCCATTTAAATATGTATTTTTGCATGGAATTGTAAGGGATGATGAGGGAAGAAAGATGTCTAAGTCCCTTGGAAATGGAATTGATCCTTTGGAGGTTATAGATAAGTATGGAGCAGATGCCTTAAGATTTACTTTAGTAACTGGAAATGCTCCTGGAAACGATATTAGATTTTATATGGAAAAAGTTGAAGCTTCAAGAAACTTTGCAAACAAGATATGGAATGCTTCAAGGTTTGTTCTTATGAATTATGATGAAGAACTTGTTAAAAAGTATGAAGGGAAAATAAATTCATTAAGAAATTCAGCAGATAAATGGATTCTTTCAAGAATGAACAGCACTATAAAAGAAGTAACTGATAATATGGAAAAGTTTGAGCTTGGTATTGCTGCCCAAAAGATATATGATTTTATTTGGTCAGAGTTTTGTGATTGGTATATTGAGCTTGTAAAAGTAAGGCTTTATGGAGATAATGAGGAGGATAAGGCAGCTGCAGATGCAACTTTAAAAGAAGTGCTTATTTCAAGTTTAAAGCTTCTTCATCCATTTATGCCATTTATAACAGAAGAAATATATACACATATTTCTGATGAATCTCCTTCTATTACAATTTCAAAATGGCCTGAATACGATAAAAATATGAATTTTGAGCAGGATGAAAAGAATATGGGGCATATTATTGATGCTATTAAATCTATAAGGAATATTAGAGCAGATATGAATGTGCCAAATTCAAGAAAGGCAAAGGTTATGATTATCCCATCTGATGAGGATTCAAAGAGGGCTTTTGAAGAAGGAAAAATTTATTTTGAAAGGCTTGCAAGTGCATCAGAAATTGTTTTCCCTGAAAGAAAAGACATTTCAAAGGATTCAGTTTCAGCTGTCATTCCTGGAGGAGAAATATTTCTTCCTCTCGAAGATTTAATTGACAGGGATAAGGAAATTGAGAGACTTTCGAAGGAAAAGGAAAGGCTTGAAAAGGAAGTTGAAAGGGTTGAGAAAAAATTAGGCAATAAAGGGTTTGTAGCTAAAGCACCTGCAAATATTGTTGAAGAAGAAAGACAAAAGGGTGAAAAATATAAAGAAATGCTTGGAAAGGTTATTGAAAGACTTAATAGTATG
>DHEX01000051.1:0-26687 GCA_002400085.1 Clostridiaceae bacterium UBA4839
TGCATATGAATTTTTATTTAAATAAGAGAGTTTTTAAATAAAAAAATCCAACAATTCTAAAACTCATTGCAAATATACTATCTCATCTTTGACACTTGTGAGAAACAAAAAGCCTAAAAACCTGTTGATAATAAAGGGTTTTTAGGCTTTAATATTTTTTTGGCTGGACAAGTGTCAAAGACTCGGTTGACAAAAACAAATAATAATATTATTATAATAAGTGAAAAGAATGTCAATTTTGGTAACATTGTATATATTTATGCATTATTTAAAGTATTTATAAATCTAGTCCAATATTTGCATTTAATCCTGCATAAAGTAAGAAAGAAGTAATATTTACACTGCTTCATGATACTGTTTCATGATGAAAAATGTTGCAAATAAACTTGGAATAAGTCTTACAATTTTGTATAGGAGAATAAACAAACAGATAAGATTTCCAAAAAACTTCATTCTTGGAAATCTTAATTTAATTTTTCTTATAAAAGCAATAAGGAGTGCTCATGCTTTTAAAAAGGGGTATCCCATTTGCAATTGCTTTTTTATTATATACGGTAATTCAGACTTAGGGCTTAAAATTTTCAAAGATGTAAGTGAAAAAGATATAAACCAAGCAAAAGCGTTCTTAAAACTAAATATTATAGATATACAAAAATGATTTTAGGAGGTTCTTACTCAAATGAAAAAGTTTTCTAAAAGCCTAATATTTAAGTTATTTGTTGCAATAGCCTTAGGTCTTGTAATTGGTCTTTTTGCTTCTGAGCCTGTAATAAATGTAATCAATACGATTAAATATGTGCTCGGACAGATAATTTTCTTTGCAGTACCGTTGATAATAATAGGCTTTATTGCCCCATCAATTGCACAGCTTAAAAGTAATGCAAGTAGATTACTTGGTTATGCACTACTTGCCTCATATCTTTCATCAATAGGAGCTGCATTTATGTCAACCTTTGCCGGTTATGCTATTATTCCAAAGCTTAATATAGTAAATAATACCGAAGGATTAAAAAAACTTCCAGAGATAATATTTAAGCTAGAGATTCCTCCTATAATGCCAGTTATGAGTGCATTATTTTTTTCAATATTTGTAGGCCTTGCAACAGCGTGGACAGGGTCAGAGCTTACCGAAAAATTATTAGTAGAATTTCAAAACATAGTTTTAGAGATTGTTAATAAAGTTATTATTCCTATAATACCATTTTTTACAGCATCAACTTTTGCTACGCTTGCTTATCAAGGTTCAATAACCACTCTGCTTCCAGTATTCATAAAGGCTATAGTTATTGTACTTATAGGTCATTTTATATGGATTGCTGTTTTGTATTTAATAGCAGGGGCTATGTCTGGGAAGAATCCAATGAAAGTTTTAAAATATTATGGCCCTGCTTATGTAACAGCTATTGGTACAATGTCAAGTGCAGCTACACTTCCAGTGGCATTAAAATGTGCTAAAAAGTCTGATATTTTAAGAGATGATATTACGGATTTTACCATTCCACTATGTGCAAACATACACCTTTGTGGATCAGCATTAAGTGAGGCATTCATTGTAATGACAGTTTCCCAGGTTTTATATGGGAAAATGCCTTCAGTTTCAACAATGGTTTTATTCGTGTTACTTCTTGGAATATTTGCAGTTGGAGCCCCAGGAGTTCCTGGAGGAGTTGTAATGGCATCTTTGGGGATAGTTACCAGTGTACTTGGCTTTAATGATGCAGGAACAGCTTTACTAATTACGATATATGCTCTTCAAGACAGCTTCGGAACAGCTTGTAACGTAACTGGTGGCGGTGCAATTGCACTTATACTTACAGGTATTGCTAATAAGAAAGGCCTATAGAGATATAAAGAGGTGCTAGAATTATATATTAGCACCTCTTTTTTATATGCAAAACTTTATAAATATTTAATATGCAGCTAAATCAATGTCTTATCTTTTTAACAAATCTAAAACTTTAGAAACTACATTTTCTACTGTAGTTGTTTTTAAAAAATTATAAATACACAATAACCTTTTTGGAATTGTTTGACAGACAGTTACAGACTACAATAAAGATTTAGGATCATTGGATGTGATATGCAATAAATATGATATTTCATCACTGAGTTTATTTTGATGTTTTTGAATAAAATCAGAATGGATTATTTTGGTATTTAATGCAGTATTTTGACGTTTAACATATATTTATGATATAATAACATTATAGGTTTACATAATATACGACTTAACTTTCCCCACTTAACGAATAGATAGAATTGCCAAATAATTTTCACTCTTAGGAATCTTGATTTAACCTCTTTTATAAAAACAATAAGGTGTGCCCATATTTTTGATAAGATGTAATATAAATAATATTTATAATATTTATAATATTTATATTTAAGAATTTCTAAATTTGGTCTAATTAATACAAAATTTAAGGGGGGATGACATTTAGTAATTGGTTCCAAAAATAATTTTAGGAGGTTCTTAAATGAAAAAGTTTTTTAAAAGCCTAATTTTTAAGTTATTAGTTGCAGTAGCCATAGGTTTTGTAATTGGTTTTATTTCAACTGAGCCTGTAATAAATGTAATCAATACAATTAAATATGTGCTCGGACAGATAATTTTCTTTGCAGTACCTTTGATAATAATAGGCTTTATTGCCCCAGCAATTGCACAGCTTAGAAATAATGCAAGTAAATTACTTGGTTATGCACTACTTATCGCATATCTTTCATCAATAGGAGCTGCATTTATGGCAACCTTTGGTGGATATGCTATTATTCCAAAGCTTAATATAGTAAATAATTCTGGAGGAGTAAAAGAGCTTCCAGAGATGATATTTAAGCTAGAGATTCCTCCTGTAATGTCAGTTATGAGTGCATTACTTTTTTCAATACTTATAGGTCTTGCAACAGCATGGACAAAATCAGAGCTTACTGAAAAATTGTTAGTAGAATTTAAAGATATAATTTTAGCTATTGTTAATAAAGTTGTCATTCCTATAATACCTATTTACACAGCATCAACTTTTGCTACACTTGCTTATCAAGGTTCAATAACTACTCAACTTCCAATATTCTTAAAGGCTATAGTTATTATAATTATAGGTCATTTTATATGGCTTGCTGTTTTGTACTTAATAGCAGGGGCTATATCTGGAAAGAATCCAGCGAGAGTTTTTAAATATTATGGTCCTGCTTATTTAACAGCTATTGGTACAATGTCAAGTGCAGCTACACTTCCAGTGGCATTAGACTGTGCTAAAAAGTCTGATGTTTTAAGAGATGATATTACAGATTTTACCATTCCACTATGTGCAAACATACACCTTTGTGGATCAGCATTAACTATAACGTTTGTTGTAATGACAGTTTCCCAGATTTTATATGGGAAAATGCCTTCAGTTTCAACAATGGTTTTATTTGTGCTACTTCTTGGGATATTTGCAATTGGAGCCCCAGGAGTTCCCGGAGGAGCTGTAATGGCATCTTTAGGAATAGTTACTGGCGTACTTGGCTTTGATGATGCAGGAGTAGCCTTACTAATTACATTGTATACTCTTCAAGATAGCTTCGGAACAGCTTGTAACGTAACTGGTGATGGTGCAATTGCACTTATGCTTACAGCTATTGCTGATAAAAAAGGTATGTAGAAATATAAAGAGGTGCTAGAATTATATATTAGCACCTCTTTTTTATATGCAAAACTTTATAAATATTTAATATGCAGCTAAATTAATAGTCTTATCTTTTTAACAAATCTAAAACTTTAGAAACTACATTTTCTACTGTAGTTGTTTTTAAAAAATTATAAATACACAATAATCTTGTTAGAATTGTTTGACAGACAGTTACAGACTACAATAAAGATTTAGGATCATTGGATGTGATATGTAATAAATATGATATTTCATCACTGAGTTTATTTTGATGTTTTTGAATAAAATCAGAGTGGCTTATTTTGGCGTTTAATGCAATATTTTGACGTTTAACATATATTTATGATACAATAACATTATAGGTTTACATAAAATACGATTTAACTTTCCTCCACTTAACGAATAGATAGAATTGCCAAATAATTTTCACTCTTAGGAATCTTGATTTAACTTCTTTTATAAAAGCAATAAGGGGTGCTCATATTTTTGATAAGGCACAATATAAATAATATTTATAATATTTATAATATTTATATTTAAGAATTTCTAAATTTGGTCTAATTAATACAAAATTTAAGGGGGATGACATTTAGTAATTGGTTCCAAAAATAATTTTAGGAGGTTCTTACTCAAATGAAAAAGTTTTTTAAAAGCCTAATTTTCAAGCTATTAGTTGCAGTAGCCATAGGTCTTGTAATTGGTTTTATTTCAACCGAGCCTGTAATAAATGTAATCAATACAATTAAATATGTGCTCGGACAGATAATTTACTTTGCAGTACCTTTGATAATAATAGGCTTTATTGCCCCAGCAATTGCACAGCTTAGAAATAATGCAAGTAAATTACTTGGTTATGCGCTGCTCATCTCGTATCTTTCGTCAATAGGAGCTGGATTTATGTCAACCATTGGTGGATATACTCTTGTCCCAAAGCTTAATATAGTAAATAATACCGGAGGATTAAAAAAGCTTCCAGAGATGATATTTAAGCTAGATATTCCTCCTATAATGTCAGTTATGAGTGCATTGTTTTTTTCAATATTTATAGGTCTTGCAACAGCATGGACAAAATCAGAACTTACTGAAAAATTATTAGTAGAATTTCAAAACATAGTTTTACAGATTGTTAGTAAAATTATTATTCCTATAATACCACTTTTCATAACATCCACTTTTGCTACACTTGCTTATCAAGGTTCAATAACTACTCAGCTTCCAATATTCTTAAAGGCTATAGTTATTGTAATTATAGGTCATTTTATATGGCTTACTGTTTTGTACTCAATAGCAGGGGCTATGTCTGGAAAGAATCCAGCGAGAGTTTTTAAATATTATGGACCTGCTTATTTAACAGCTGTTGGTACAATGTCAAGTGCAGCTACACTTCCAGTGGCATTAGACTGTGCTAAAAAGTCTGATGTTTTAAGAGATGATATTAGAGATTTTACTATTCCACTATGTGCAAACATACACCTTTGTGGATCAGCATTAACTGAGACATTTCTTGTAATGACAGTTTCTCAGGTTTTATATGGGAAGTTGCCTTCAGTTTCAACAATGGTTTTATTCGTGTTTCTTCTTGGAATATTTGCAGTTGGAGCCCCAGGAGTTCCTGGAGGGACTGTAATGGCATCTTTAGGAATAATTACTGGCGTACTTGGCTTTAATGATGAAGGAGTAGCCTTACTAATTACGATATATGCTCTTCAAGACAGCTTTGGAACAGCTTGTAACATAACTGGTGATGGTGCAATTGCACTTATGCTTACAGCTATTGCTGATAAGAAAGGTATGTAGAAATATAAAGAAGTGAGAAGTGTGCAAGAAAATCCAATAGGGGTTATTGATTCCGGTTAAAAAATAAAAAGGGAAATGATCTGCTGCTGATCATTTCTTGGGAGAAAGAAAACGTGGATTGATTGACTGTGTTGTTTAGGACAAAATTTATGGGGAGGAAAGTTAGATATGACACCTTTTGAAATAAAGCTAAACCCTTATCAAACGTTAGGTTTATGTGTTTTGGTTTTGCTATTTGGACGTTTTGTAGTTAGCAAAGTTAGCTTTTTAAAAAAATTTTGTATTCCTGCGCCAGTTGTTGGCGGCTTGATTTTTGCTATCGTAAACTTGATTGGCTATGAAAGCGGAACCTTTATGTTTACCCTATCAATGGATTTTAAAGATCTTTTTATGATCATATTCTTTACGACAATCGGATTCAGTGCAAGCGTTGAGGTCTTGAAAAAAGGAGGAGTCGGAGTTGTTATTTTCTTAATTATTTCTGTGGTACTCTGTATTATTCAGGATGTTGTTGGTATAGGAATTGCGACTGCAATGGGACAGAATCCATTGTTTGGTTTGTGTGCAGGCTCTGTTTCTATGACTGGTGGTCATGGCACTTCTGCTGCATATGGACCTGTGATAGAAAAAGCGGGACTGAAAGGAGCTACTACGCTTGCAATTGCTGCTGCAACATTTGGATTGATTTCAGGCAGCTTGATTGGCGGACCTACTGCAACACAATTGATTAAAAAATATAATCTTCACCCTAAAGCAGCCAGTAATGTAGATTCAGAAGGAGATCTTGAAGCTGCTATTACCGGAAAAGTAGAGCCGATTAACACCAGTCATTTCTGTGATGCCTTTTTCCAGATTTCAATTGCGATTGGTCTTGGAAACATTGTGTCACTGCTGATTAATAAGACTGGATTTACGGTTCCTATCTACATTGGTTCTATGTTAATTGCTATTTTAATGCGTAATATTTTCAAATCAGATTCCGGAAAAGCTTTTGCAACTCGTGCGCAAGAAATATCTGTTATAGGCGATGTGAGTTTACAAATCTTTTTGGCAGAAGCTCTTTGCGATTTGAAATTGTGGCAGCTGGCTGGAATGGCTTTGCCGCTTCTGGTAATCCTAATTGCACAATGTGTGGTTATATATCTGTATACTCGCTTTGTAACATTCAGAGTTATGGGAAAAGATTACGACGCTGCTGTTTTGTGCGCTGGCCATTGCGGATTTGGTCTGGGCGCTGTTCCAAACGGCATGGCCAATATGGATGCTGTAACTTCCAAATATGGCCCTGCACCTCGTGCATACTTTATTCTCCCAATTGTTGGCTGTATGTTTACTGACTTTTTTAATGCACTCATTATTACAGCCTTTATAAACTTTTTAGTTTAATTTTATAATTCTGTTTGCAAAAAGGAAAACATTTATAAAATATCTGAATTAATCACTGATAAGAAAGGCATATAGAAACATAAGTTGTAGGATGAAAGATATGGAAAATTTACTCCACCTTATATAAGGTGGAGTTTTTATATCTTAGTATTAAAATGAATCCGTGGAAAGCAATTCCTTTTTTATCAATACATTGTTCACGTCATAAACATATCTGTAGGTTTTATAATAACTTTTTTTATTAATATTTTCACATACTGTTTCGATTTTCACATTAAAGTCTTTTTTATATCCGAATATTTTAACTGTTAGTTCTCCGCTTTTGTTATCAATATAGGATTTTATATATACAGGATATTCAGTGTTGTTTTTTATTTTTAAATCATAAACATTTCTATATATGGTAGCATCTCTGCCTTTATTAATATAGGATACAGGCATTTGATGCTTATGCCGTTCAACAATTTCTAAATTAGCAAAAAGGGCAGCATTATAAAGGGTTGTTGTTGTTTGACATATTCCTCCTGCTAAATCATTAATAACTTTTCCACTTGAAAAAATAGCAGCATCTTTATATCCCTTTTCTATTGTCCTGTCCCCTAATTTTTTATCTAAAGAAAAAACTTCTTTAGGATATATTACTGAACAATTTAATGCCCCTGTGGATATTCTTAAATTTTCTGTTCTATTTTTATCTTTGGGATTGAACTTAGTAGTAAAGGAAGAAATTTCATTACTTTTAATTTGATTTAATGTTTCTTCTGTTAATTTAGGCTTTGCAACATTAACTGGAATCTCAATAATACAATTTCCTAATATACAGCTAAAATTTAAATAATCTTTAAAAATCTGCATTAATTTAACTTCATCTACGATTAAACCATCTGCTTCTTTTTGTATCTGAAAAGAAGCATTGTCTGTGATTTTAGCATCAACAGCAGGCTTATTTATATCTTTAGCAATATCATTTATTTTTTTCTTCAGTATTTTTTCATCAATATTAATATTTTGATTTTTTTCATTTATGCTGCAAAACTCTTCTAACTGTATTTCATAGTTTTTATATAGATAGGTTAAAGTAATAGTTTTGCCATCGATATTAACTTTGCTTTGACTATTTTCGCCATAACCAAAACTTGGGAATAAAATCAATAATATCAATGTAAAAATAAGTACTTTTAATTTTTTATTTATTTTAATCCCTACCCCCTTATTAATTTTTTATTACCATCCGTTATCCCTATCATTTCTTAGGTATGAGATAACGGATGCTGCGTCCCTATATTGGTTCTTCTAAGACTCACCACCTCAATATATTTATATGCCCATGAAATGAAATCGGTACACATTTTATTTATATAGATAATTTAATGAAATATGACTTTAATTATTTTATTAAATAAAATAGTTGTTAAGCGTCCCTTAGTTTCACTTAGTTTCAGAGGGCCGGCCAAGACCATCCCCCCTTCTTATAAAATAAAGTTTCAAAATTAAAATAAAATGTTGAAATTTTATTTTAAAGGTATATAATAGGAGTTAGAAGAATAAGTGCAGAAGATTCTAAAAATTTGTCACTAAGCCCAATTAAACCCGGGGCTTAAAAATAAAATGGAGGGGATATTTATGGCAAATTCGGGTGTTAATCCAGAAGTCCTTGCTAAGGAGATTATAAAGGACTTGGGGGGAAAGGACAATTTAATATCTGCAGTTTACTGTATGACAAGGCTTAGAATTGTTGTAGCCGATATGGGGAAGATTGACAAAAAGAGTATCAAGGAAACTGAAGGAGTACTTGGTTATGCTGAACAAGGTAATCAGGCACAAATAATTTTAGGACCAGGAAGGGTTACAAAGGTTGCTCAAATAGTAGCCGACATTACAGGAATAAAGCTTGGTGAAGCTAACGAAGCTGAAGTTAGAAAATCAGAAATAAATGCTAAAAACGATACGGCATTTAAAAGGGTACTTAAAAAAATATCCAACATATTTATACCATTAATTCCTGCATTTATAGCTTGTGGTCTTGTTATGGGTATAAATAATATGGTAATTAAAGCAAACCCTAATTTTGCAAATACATTAATAGGGGGAATATTCGGAATTATAGGCGGCGCAGTATTTTATGGCTTAAATCTTTTTGTAGGCGTTAATGCTGCTAAGGAATTTGGAGGCTCACCAATGCTTGGCGGAACAATGGCAGCAATCATTAGTATGCCAAACCTTGCAAATGTAAAGATGAATGGAAAGCCGTTTGTACCGGGGAGAGGCGGAGTAATAGCAGTTCTCCTTGTTGTGGCATTTTCAAGCTGGCTTGAAAAGAAAATAAGAAAGATAATACCAGACGTTCTCGACTTATTTGTAACACCTCTTTTAACTGTTTTAATTTCAGGTTTTGTAGCACTTTTTGTACTTCAACCAATTGGAGGAATTATTTCAGATGCAATAGGAAAGGCAGTTAGCGTTTCAATTAAAAATGGAGGGGCACTTACTGGATTTATTCTTGGAGGAACATTCCTTCCACTTGTTATGACTGGACTGCATCAGGGATTAACTCCAATTCATGCTGATCTTCTAAAGACTACAGGTGAAAACCTTCTTCTTCCTATACTTGCTATGGCAGGTGCAGGACAGGTTGGTGCATCAATTGCTGTTCTTGTTAAGACTAAAAATAAGAGACTTAAAAAGACAATAGCTTCAGCTCTTCCAGTTGGGATATTGGGAGTTGGAGAGCCTCTTATATATGGTGTAACTCTTCCACTTGGAAAACCATTTATTGGTGCATGTATAGGCGGTGCTTTTGGTGGAGCATTTAATGCTGCAACGCAAGTTGCATGCTTAAGTATGGGGATTTCAGGACTTCCTTTAGCTTTAGTTATAAAACCGGGCAAGGTAGGCTATTACCTTCTTGGTGTTTTGATTTCTTATGTAGCAGGTTTTATAGCAACATATATAATAGGATTTGAAGACCCAGTTGAATAATATAAAGAAGGGGAATTGGGGAATCCCACTTCTCCTTTCCTTTTAATTTTTCAATAAAAGGAGATGGTGGCTTTTATGTCTAAAGGAATATCTGTTTATTCAGGACTTAATGAAACCCTTGATGAGAATTTAAATTATATTGATAGAGCTAAAAAATATGGATTTGATAATGTTTTTACATCACTTCATATTCCAGAGGCAGATTATAGCAAGCTTATAAGTGAATTTACTGCAATAGTTGAACATTCAAAAAACATGGGAATGGATGTTACTGCTGATATATCGCCTAAAACATATAAGTTTTTAGGCGGTAAGGAAAATGATTTTAAATTATTAAAAGAATTAGGAATTTCTTGTGCAAGGGTAGATTTTGGGTTTTCTCCTTGTGAGATTGCTGAATTTACTAAAAATCCTTATGGAATAAAAGTAGAGATAAATGGAAGTACAGTTACAGAAAAATTTTTAGCTGAATTTGAAAAGTTCAGCCCTAATTATGAAAACATTAAGGCATGCCATAATTATTATCCAAGAAGAAATACAGGGATTTCTTTAAAAACCTTTGAATATAAAAATAAACTTTTAAAAAAATATGGAATGAAAATATCAGCTTTTATTCCTTCTCTTAATAACAGAAGGGGTCCTGTGTTTGAAGGACTTCCCACACTTGAAATGCATAGGGAAATGGATCCTGTAGTTTCTGCAAAGCATTTATTCGCAATGGGAATTGATAATGTAATATTTGGAGATCCATTTGCAGATGAAAGTATGCTTCAAATGGTAGGGAAAATAAATGAAGAAGTTATTAATTTTAGAATAAACCTTTATACTAATGATGAGATAGAAAAGAAAATAATCTTCAATAAAGTTCATATAGAAAGGCCAGATCAGGCAGAGGATGTTATAAGATCTACTTCATCAAGAGAGACTTTAGGTAAAGATTCAATTATAAATCCCCATAATAATACTCAAAGAGAAATTGGATTTATAACTATTGACAATAAAGATTATTTAAGATATGCAGGTGAGCTGGAAATATGTAAAAAACATCTTCCTGTAGATAAAAGGGTAAATATAGTTGGCAAAATAATCGATGAAGAGATATTTCTAATGGATTATATAAAAGAAGAAGGAAAATTTAGTTTTGAAGTATATTAATTACAGGGGGTAATACAATGAATTTAGAAAATCTTTCTCAATTAGTTACGGAAGAAAGAAATCCAGATACTTTAAATTTGGATAAGTTAGAAACAGTGGATATGCTCAAACTTATTAACAATGAGGATAAAAAAGTAGCTTTTGCTGTGGAAAAGTCCTTAAGCGATATTGCAAAAGCTGTTGATGTAATAGCAGAAAATATGAAAAAGGGTGGAAGGTTATTTTATATAGGAGCAGGTACTAGCGGAAGACTTGGAATAGTGGATGCTTCTGAGTGCCCTCCTACATTCGGAGTAGATGCAGAGCTTGTACAGGGTTTAATTGCAGGAGGACATGATGCTATTTTTAAATCTGTAGAAGGTGCAGAGGATAATGATGAGCTTGGGAAAAAAGATCTTATTGATAAAAATTTAAAACCTTTTGATGTTGTATGTGGAATTGCAGCTTCAGGCAGAACTCCCTATGTATTAGGGGGCATGAGGTATGCAAAGGAAATTGGATGCCCTACAATTTCAGTAACAATGAATCCAAATTCTGAAATGGCAAAAGTTGCAGATTATCCCATAAGCGTTGTTGTTGGACCTGAGGTATTAATGGGCTCAACAAGAATGAAAGCAGGTACAGCACAAAAGATGGTTTTAAATATGCTTTCAACTGGTGCTATGGTTAAGCTCGGGAAAGTATACAGCAATCTTATGGTAGATGTTAAAGCAAGCAATGAAAAGCTTGTTGCTAGAGCAAAAAGAATAGTCATGCTTGCAGCAGGTGTTGATGAAAAAACTGCAGCTAAATATTTAAACGAAACAAATTATGATGTGAAATTAAGTATATTTATGATAATATCCAAATTAAATAAAGATAAGGCAAAAAAAATATTAAATAAAAGCGATGGATATATTCAAAAAGCACTTGATAGTTTAGATAAAGAAAACAAATAGATTATTTCTTGCATACTGGTTTTAAAATTAGTTGATACCAGTATTTTTTGTATTATAATTTTATTTGATGGCTACCATCCGTAATACTCCGCTTAATGCGGGGAATAACTGATGCTATGCCCCTGGATTGGCGCTTCTAAGGCTCAGATGGAGAGAGGCATTTTTTAAGCAAACTCTACCTAAGTTTAGGAATCACTTAATTTGAAGTGAATTATTGGAGTGGATATTATGGCTGGAACAATTTTAAAAATAAAAGAAATGTATAGAAGCTTTAATTCTACTGAAAAAAAGATAGCAGATTATATACTTGAAAATTCAGAGGATATACTTCATATTACAATAAAAGATTTAGCAGAAAATTGTGGCGTAAGTCAAGCAGCAGTAGTAAGGTTTTGCAAGCAGCTTCAATTTAATGGCTTTAAAGATTTTAAAATTGATATAGCCTCTGATGTTCTTAATTCTAATAGGGATAATGAAGAGGAAGGTAAATATACTGATATAAAGCCAGGAGATGATTTAAAATCAATTATTGAAAATGTTTGCATAAATAATAAAAAGTCAATTGATGATACTTTAAGTGTGCTTGATTATAATGAAGTTAAAAGGGCTGTTGATGCGGTGCATAAGGCAAAAAGAATTGATTTTTATGGTGTAGGTGCATCATGGATTGTAGCATTAGATGGAATGCAAAAGTTTATGAGGATTGGTAAATACAGCTGTGCATATTCTGATGCCCATCTTCAAGTAACAGCAGCTTCAACACTGCAAAAGGGCGATGTGGTTTTTGCACTTTCTTACTCGGGAGAAACAAAGGATATTATTGATGCAGTTAAAGTAGCTAAGGAGTCAGGAGCTTTAATTGTAGCAGTAACAAAGTATGGCATAAATATGCTAAGTGAAATATCAGATATTAATCTTTTTTTATCCTCACCTGAAGTAACAATGAGAAGTGGAGCCATGGCTTCAAGAATTGCACAGCTTAACGTAATAGATATAATCTTTTCAGGAGTGGCAAGTATTGAATACAAGAGTATTAAAAAGTACCTTGATAGAAGCAGAAAAGCTACAAAACTTAAAAGGTACAAATAGGTGGTATTTTAGAATATAGAAATTAAATGGAGGAAGAAAAATGAAAAAGTATTTATTTAGCATTGTCTGTGCAGTACTGAGTGTGATTTGCTTCACAGCTTATAATGTCATAGGAGCAAAGGTATTGGAGGATGGAAGATTAGTAGAACCTTTCTACTTTATCCCAATAGGATTTGGATTTATGCTGATAGCAGTAATATCATTTATTGTGGTATTTTTATCAGTGAAGTTTCTAAGAAACAAGACAGAGGATACAAAATAATGTAATTTTAATAATCGGTTGCATTTTGGATATAATTTATATATAATAATAAACAATATTGAATATGGATATAAGCTGTGAAAAGAAGAAGTAGAAATATGGAAACTTTTAAAGAGAGCTTCGGGTGATGGAACGGAGTAAAGGAGTATATATTTTGAATACATCTTGGAGCTTAAAGCTGAAATTTTTTAAAGAGTAGGCTATTTACGTCTACCTGCACACGTTATAGTGCTAGAGTATGTGATTTTTTACAGTACTTAATAAGGTTGATATCGTGAGATATTGATAAATAAAGGTGGTATCACGGAATTTAATCCCGTCCTTCAAATTTTGAGGGATGGGATTTTTTTAGAATTTTTTATCCGATGGCTACCATCCGTAATGTCCCAAACGGCTGCTACGCTCATGGATCAGCTTTTCGGTGGATAACATTTTTGATTAAACTCGATATATGAATAATTTAATTTTTTAAGGAGGAATGTTAGATGATTAGTGTGGACGAACAGGTTAAAATCATTTCAAAAGGTGCGGCAGAAATTATAGAGGCTGATGAATTAAAGGATAAGATTGAGAAATGCAATAAGGAAAAAAGACCTATGATTATAAAATTAGGACTTGATCCTACAGCACCAGATATTCATTTAGGTCATACAGTTGTATTAAGAAAGGTAAGGCAGCTTCAGGATTTAGGAAATAAGGCAGTAATAATAATTGGTGATTTTACAGGAATGATTGGGGATCCTACAGGAAGGGCAAAAAGCAGAAAGCCTCTTACAAGGGAGCAGGTGCTTGAAAATGCTGCCACATATACAGCACAGCTTTTTAAGATCTTAGATCGTGATAAAACAGAAATAAGATTCAATAGTGAATGGCTTTCAAAGCTTACTTTTGAAGATGTTATAAATTTAGCTTCAAAATATACAGTTACAAGGATGATGGAAAGAGAAGATTTTAAAAATAGATTCCAAAGCCAGCAGCCAATATATATTCATGAATTCTTATACCCATTAATGCAGGGCTATGATTCCATTAATATAAAGGCTGATATTGAGCTTGGAGGAACTGATCAAAAGTTCAATGTACTTATGGGAAGAACACTTCAAAAGGAATATGGTTTAGAAAAGCAAATTGCAATTTTAATGCCGATTTTAGAGGGACTTGATGGTGTTAACAAGATGAGTAAGAGCCTTGGAAACTATATAGGCATAGATGAAGATAAGAATGATATGTACAGCAAGGCTATGACTATTCCTGATAATTTAATTGTAAAATACTATGAACTTGTTACAGATGTTCATCCAGATGAAATAAAGAAAATCAGCGATGAGTTAGAATCTGGTGAAGTAAACCCAAGGGATATAAAGATGAACCTTGCAAGGGAAATAGTAAAACTTTATCATGGAGAAAAGGCAGCTATGGAAGCCGAGGAATTTTTCAAAACTGTTTTCCAAAAGGGTGAGATTCCTGATGATATAGATAAAGTTGAAGTAACAGATGAGGAGCTTAATGAATCTAATGATGCTGTTATATGCGTAATAAGAAAAGCAGGCTTTTCTCCAAGCAATAGTGAGGCAAGAAGATTGATTAAGCAGGGCGGTGTTAAAATAAACGGAGAAGCAGTATCTGATAGCTCTGCTGTAAAGCTTCACAGCGAGGATATACTTCAAGTTGGAAAGAAGAGAATGGCTAAAATAATTATAAAATAAATAAGTAAAGTAAAGAGAATACCATTCACAAAAAATCTCTAAGGTAAAAGGTGCCAGATAAGCTGTAGGGAACGGTCTTGACCGTTCCGCCACACCAAATTTAGATCGTCCTGCAAATGCCGTAGAATGGAATTGTTACTAGGTGTTGGCACCGCTTTGTCCCCAAAAATTTCGCTCATCCATCAACGGAACGGTCAAGACCGCTCCCTACAAGTTTTTACCAGTGATTTTCTACCTGTTCACTCTATGTTCATTTCATATATTTTCTTATCTTTACTGTCTTTGTGCTTTTTATAATCATGAAATTTTTTAACAGTTTTTTTTGCTAATTTCAGCTAATAAGCAACCCCCGCCAGAATCTAATAATCACCAAGCAAGTTTTACCACGTAAATATATTAGTTTATCCTGAATGTGTTTTACTGTATAATATTTATTGGTGATTAATATGTGTTATGTGTATATTCTTCAATGTTCTGATAATACTTTATATACAGGGTGGACCAATAATCTTCCAAATAGAATAAAAACTCATTCTGCTGGGAAGGGCTCAAAGTATACAAGATGCCGGCTTCCTGTAAAACTTGTCTATTTTGAAAAATATGATGATAAAATATCTGCACAAAAAAGAGAATTTGAAATTAAACAGTTATCAAGATTAAAAAAATTGGAACTTATAAAAAATAAAAAGATTTAACTGTATTATATTGTTTTATCCGATGGCTGCCATCCGTAATACCTCGCTTAATTCTAGGAATAACGGATGCTGCGATGGATAAGTTTCTTCTAAGATTCAGGTGGAGTTCGCTAATTTCCTCATGATTCATATCATAATTGAAAAAATATTTGAATGATTTTACATATCATATTTTAGCTTTTATATGTTAAAATTAATAGTAGTTTGTTTTAAATAAGCACTAATAGTCTTTTTTGATTTTTGGTTTGGAAAGAGGGCGATAAAATGAATTTAATTAGTATTGAGGATATTAGTAAAAGCTATGGGGAAAAAGTTTTACTAAACAAAATAAGCCTTGGGATTAATGAAGGGGATAAGGTTGGACTAATAGGTATTAATGGTACAGGGAAGTCTACACTTTTAAAAATCATTGCAGGCTTTGAAACTTTTGATAGCGGGAAAGTAACTAAAGCTAATGGTCTTAAAATTGAATATCTCCCTCAAAATGTAGATTTTGAAGAAGATATTACAGTTTTAGAGCAGGTTTTTAAAGGGAATTCTCCTTTAATGAAGCTTATTATGGATTATGAAAATGCACTGCAGGCTATTTCAAAAAACCTTGAAGATGAAGGCTTGCAGAAAAAACTTATGGATTTAAATAATAAAATGGAAGCTCATGGTGCATGGCAGCTTGAAGCAGAAGCTAAGGCTGTGCTAAATAGGCTTGGAATTGAAAATTATAATGATAAAATAGGAACACTTTCAGGGGGTATGAAAAAAAGAGTGGCCCTTGCTTCTGCCCTTATAAGCCCTTGTGATTTGCTTTTACTGGATGAGCCTACAAACCATCTTGATAATGAGACAATAGATTGGCTTGAGGAGTATCTTGAAAATAAAAAAGGAGCTCTTCTTATGGTTACCCATGACAGATATTTTTTGGATAGGGTAACTAATAAAATAATTGAGCTTTATAACGGCAGTATTTATAGTTATTTAGGCAACTACAGTGATTATATTGAGGCTAAAGTTGAAAGAGAAGAACAGCTTAAATCCATGGAGCAAAAAAGGCAGAGCTTGGTTAGAAAAGAGCTTGAATGGATAAAAAGAGGAGCTAAAGCAAGGTCTACAAAGCAAAAGGCAAGAATTGAAAGATTTAATGAATTAACTTCAAATAAAATAGAAGTAAACGATGAAAAGGTTGAGATGTCATCCTTTGGAAGCAGACTTGGCAAAAAGGTTATAGAAATAGATAATATAAGTAAGGAATATGATGGCAAAAAGCTTATTGAAGATTTCAGCTATATTATGCAAAAAAATGATAGAGTAGGTGTAGTAGGACCAAATGGCTGTGGAAAATCCACACTTTTAAATATAATGGTTGGGAAAGTACCTCCTGACAGCGGTCATATTGAAATAGGTGAAACAGCAAAGATAGGCTATTTTTCTCAAGAACATGATTATGATATTAAGGATGAAAGCATAAAAGTAATTGAGTATATTAAGGAAACTGCAGAATTTGTTAAAACGAAAGATGGAAGTATTATTTCTGCTTCACAAATGCTTGAGAGATTTCTTTTTTCCCCAAGTATGCAGTGGACAGCAATTAACAAGCTTTCAGGCGGAGAAAAAAGAAGACTTTACCTTTTAAAAATTTTAATGGCTTCTCCTAATGTACTTTTAATGGATGAGCCGACTAATGATCTCGATATAGAGACTTTAAATGTTTTGGAAGATTATATTGAGGATTTCAGCGGTGCTGTTTTTGTTGTGTCCCATGATAGGTATTTTCTTGATAAGATCGCTTCAAAAATAATATATTTTGAAGGGAATGGAAAGCTTACGGTTTATACAGGAAATTACAGCGAATGTATTGAGTATATTAAAAATAAAAATTTAGAAGAAGCAGCAGAAGAAAATAAAGAAAAAGTTAAAAAAGAAAACAAAGTTAAAGAGGAAATAAAAAATGAAAAACCTTTAAAGTTTAGCTATAAGGAACAAAGAGAGTTTGAAGAAATAGATGGAAAAATTGAAGAAGCTGAAAATGAAATTAAGGAAGTAAATAAGGCTATTGATGGAGCAGGAAGCGATTATGTTCTTCTTCAGGAGCTTTTAAGTAAAAAGGATGAGCTTGATAAAAAGTCAAATGAGTTAATGGAGAGATGGACGTATTTAAACGAACTTGCCGAGAAAATAGAAGAAAACCGTAAATAGTTTTGGTAAAGATTATTTGTGTTTTTTTGGATATAATTATAAACGTATATTAATGTAAATTAAAGATTTGAAAAAGAGGTTTGATAGGATGTCTAAAAATGCATTTGAGATTTTAAAAAAATACTACGGGTATAACAGCTTTAGAGATGGTCAGGAAGATATTATAAACAGTATTTTAAGCGGAAAGGATACATTTGCTGTAATGCCAACGGGGGCAGGGAAATCAATTTGTTATCAGATACCTGCACTTTTGTTTAGCGGAATAACTATTGTTATTTCTCCGCTAATATCACTTATGAAGGATCAGGTAGATGGATTAATTAACCTTGGCATTAAGGCTGCATATATAAATAGCTCCTTAGGATATGATGAAATTGATGACATATTTTATAAAGCTAAAAATGGTGAAATTAAACTTTTATATGTTGCACCTGAAAGATTAGAATCCACGGACTTTAAGGAATTATTAAAAACTATTGATATTTCAATGGTTGCTATAGATGAAGCTCACTGTGTTTCCCAATGGGGGCATGATTTTAGACCAAGCTACAGATATATTGCGCCAACTATAAATGAACTTCCTAAAAGACCAGTGATTTCAGCTTTTACTGCAACAGCTACTGAAAACGTTAAAGAGGATGTAGTAAGTTTACTTGGGCTTAATAAAGCTAATGTATATGTAATGGGCTTTGACAGGAAAAATCTTTCTTTTACAGTAATAAGAGGAGAAAATAAAAAGGATTTTATTTTAGATTATGTAAAAAGAAACAGCAATAAGTCAGGTATAATATATGCTGCCACAAGAAAAGAAGTGGACAGTTTATATGAAATGCTAAATAAGAGGGGATATTTAGTTGGAAAATATCATGCAGGTCTTAGTGACAAGGAAAGAGCAAAAAACCAAGATGCATTTTTATATGATGATATAAACATTATAATTGCTACAAATGCCTTTGGCATGGGTATTGACAAATCTAACGTGCGATACGTTATTCACTACAGCATACCTAAAGATATAGAAAGCTATTATCAGGAAGCGGGACGTGCAGGAAGAGATGGAGAGGACAGCGAATGTATAATGCTTTTTTCAGCACAGGACGTTTCAGTTCAAAAATTTTTAATTGAAAAAAATGTATCATCCCCAGAGAGAAAATTAAATGAGTATAAAAAGCTTCAGGATATGGTGGATTACTGCCATACATCAAAATGTTTAAGAAAATATATATTGGAGTATTTTGGAGAAAAGGATGTGCCTGATAAATGTGGAAATTGCAGTAATTGTAATGATGATACTGAGCTTTCAGATATAACAATTGAGGCACAAAAGATATTTTCATGTATATATCGTATGAGGGAAAGGTATGGAGCAACTCTTGTTGCACAGGTTTTAAAAGGCTCTAGAAATAAAAAGATAAGGGAGCTTGGATTCGAGAACTTATCTACCTATGGAATTATGAAGGAATATACAGAAAAGGAAATAAAGGATATGATAAATGTTTTAACAGCAGAAAATTATTTAAAGGCAACGGAAGGGGAATATCCTGTACTTAGGTTAAAGGAAAAGGCAGTACCTGTTTTAAAAGGTAAGGAAAAGGTATTTCAAAGGGTACAAAAGAAGAAAGAAAATGTGGTTTTGGACAATTCATTATTTGAAGTTCTTCGCCGTTTAAGAAAGGAAATATCAGAAAGAGAGCAGGTACCTCCTTACGTTGTTTTCCCTGACAGCACACTTAAGGATATGAGCGAGAAGTATCCATTAAATGAAGAAGAAATGCTTAATATTAAAGGTGTAGGAGAGTTCAAGCTCAAAAAATATGGGGAATTGTTTTTAAATGAAATTGAAAAGTATGTAAATGAAAATAATATAAAAATTGAAAAGGAGCATAGTGATAATAATAAAAATCAAAGTAAAGATAAGGAGGAAGATGTTCCAAGCCATGTTATAAGCCTTAATATGTATAAGGAAGGAAAGAGCATAGAAGAAATATCAAAGATAAGAGAATTAAAAGTTCAAACTGTTCAGGATCATATTATTAAATGTTTTGAGGAGGGTCTAAATGTGGATTTAGAATCTCTTATCCCTGAGGGTCAGGAACAGTTAGTTTTGAATATAGTTAAAAAAATAGGAGCTAAAAAGCTAAAGCCTATAAAAGAAGCTCTTGGCGATAAAGTAAGCTATACTACAATTAAGGCAGTGATTTGCAAAAATAGCATGAAGTAGGATAAATATGATACAATTAAAGCATAAGAAGATTTGGAAGCTTTAAGCAAAGTAATTTTAGGGAGTGGGTGTATGCGAAGAGAGTATATAAATTATATGCCTAAAATTCCTATCAATATATCATTTGTAAGTGTAAATTATTATCCTATTCACTGGCATGACTCAATTGAAATAATGTTTGTTTTAAAAGGAGCTATAGATGTTGCAATTGAAACACAAACCTACCATGTAAAAGAAAATGAAATAGAAATTATAAATTGTGATGAAGCTCATACATTAAAAAATGGCGCTAAAGATAACAAGATCCTTATATTTTATATAGATCCTGATTTCTTTGAAAGATATTATGATGATGTAAGGAATGTTTTCTTCTACACTAATTCTTCTGAGCAGGGAGCTCATGAGATGGAGAAGTACTATATTTTAAAAAAATATCTTTCTAAACTATTGTACGAATTTGTAGAGCAGCAGGAAGGATATGAGGACAGTATCCAAAATATTCTTGTAGAGCTTCTTTACCATCTTATAAATAATTTTCATCAGCTGATTTACGAAGAAGAAAGTTTAAAGGAAGATGAAGTTCAGTTTGAAAGATATGATAGGATTGTAAAATACGTATATAACAACTATATGAATAAGATAAGCCTTCAGGATATTGCAAAAAAGGAGTATTTAAGTTCAAATTATCTTTCGAGTAAAATAAAAGATGCTATGGGGTATAATTTCAATGATTTTTTAAACCTTACAAGGGTTGAAGAGTCTATTAAGCTTCTTCTTGATACAGATAAAACAATTTCTGAAATTTCAGATGAAATGGGCTTTTCCCATGTGAGGTACTTTAACAAGCATTTTAAAAGATATTATAAGTGTACACCTATGCAGTTTAGAAAAAAATATAAAGCTGATGGGGGAAAATATGAGGGACTTAAAAAAGTTAAGGAACTTGATATAAAAGAAGCTGCTGATGCAGTATCACCATATCTTGAAGATTACGACAGATATAAGTTTAAGGATAAAATTATAAAGGTTGATTTTGATATGTCTTCTGAATGTGGAAAACTTGAAAAGAAGTTTCTTGAAGTGATAGATATAGGAAATGCAAAGGAATTATTAAATGAGGAAAACAAGAATATATTAAGGTGCATAAGTGATAATATTGAATTCAATTACGGAATCATTCATGGGCTTTTCACAGAAGATATGAATGTATTTCAAAGCAAAAATAACGGCTTTATAAGTTGGACAAGGGTAAGACAGGTACTTCAATTCCTATTTGAAATCAATTTAAAGCCTATTATTTTATTGGACAAATCTTTTGAATCTTTTAAAGAACCACTAAACATTTTAAGGGAATTTATGTTATACTTCAATGAAACTTTTGAAAAGAGTGATTTTATTAAATTAAGATTCAAGCTTGATGATGGATTAAGCCAATGCTTAAAGGATGGGATTGCAGAAATTACAGATGAATTTTTTGATGAAAGCCCTTTAGTTGATTATAATTTTGATTTAAATATTTGTGAAAATAAAATATATGATACCTGTTATATGATTCCATATATTATTCAAAATTCAATAAATAACCCTGAAAATAATTTATGCTTTAAAGCTTTTGACGGATTAAATGATACTATGAAAAATGATAATGATGTACATGTTGGGGATTCAGGGCTTATATCTTTAGATAAAATTAAAAAGCCTTCATATTACGCATATAATTTTTTATCACTTTTAGGCAGTGAAATTATAGCAAAGGGAGAAGGCTACATAATAACAAAAAATGGTGAGGATATACAGATACTTTTATATAGCTATAAAGAGGATATAGATAGGCTTACTACTTTTGAGGAAATTCAAAAAGAGAGAGGTATAAAAAACACAGCAGAAAGAAAATATTCAATTAATATATTTAATCTTTTAGGAGATTATAGAATTATAAAATATGAGTTAAATGAAAAAAACGGTTCTTTTTATAATCACTGGCTTTCTATGGGGAAACCTGAAAGGTTAACAGATGAGGAGAGGGAGTTAATTAAAAAGGCATCAGTGCCTAAAATAAGCTTTGGATTTGCTAAAAAAAGTACAGTTCTTAATATAATATCCAAAATTGAAGGATATGGAGGAACTCTTATTATACTTAAAAATGTACGAAAGCACCTAAATTAGGTGCTTTTTTACTTTTTTGATGAAATTAAATATTAGCACCTTCTTAGGTTAATACTTAATAAGGAGTATATAGGTTAATGAAAAATATTCATAAGTTTTATAAAATATATATAGAGCTTAGATTTAATTAATTAAAATTAAAGATTTAACAAGTATTTCGGGAAGGTGATAGGGTGGAACTGGATAATAAAGTTTTTGCTGAAGGTAAAGTGGGTAAAGTATTGCTTAAATTTTCAGTACCAACTATTATATCCTCATTAGTTGCTGAACTTTATAATATGGTAGATACATTGTTTTTAGGGAGGGTTATTGGGGCAAAGGGCATAGATGCACTTATAGTTGCATTTCCAATTCAAAGGCTTATAATTGCAGCCAGTGTGATGATAGCAGTTGGTGCGTCAACATCTGCAGCAAGAAGCTGTGGAGAAGGGGATTATGAGGCTATGAAAGATACAATTTCAAGTGCTTTAAGCCTTATTATAACTATTATTATACCAACAGTTATAATAATATTCCTTTTTAAAGACAATATTATAAGGGCTTTGGGGGCAAGTGATGCAATTTTTCCATATGCAAATGATTATATAACCATAGTGCTTATGGGTGCATTTTTTCAGAGCTTTATCATAGTGGGAAGCTATATCATGATGGCCTTAGGTGACACAAAAATTGTACTTACAAGTACATCAATAGGGGCAATATGCAATGTAATACTTGACTACTTATCTGTTGTTGTATTTTCTTATGGAGTTAAGGGAGCAGCAACATCTACTGTTATTTCACAATTTATTTCTTTTATGTACACTTTAAAGCATTTCATAAGAACAAAGAAAGCCTACAATTTATCATTTAAATTTAATTTGAAAAAAGTTTTTTGGGCGCAAATACTTTCTACTGGATTTACTAATTTTGTAATTGAAAGTGAAGATGGCATTGTGGTTGCTGTTTTAAATAATCTTTTAGCCAGGCATGGCGGGGATATAGGAATAACTATTCTTGGTATAACATCGAAGATATCTATGTTTTTATATGTTACTGTTATAGGAATAAGTTCGTCAATGCAGCCTATTGCTGCTTATAATTATGGAGCAGGTGATTATAAAAGGCTAAAGGAAGTCGTAAAAAAGACAACTATTGCAGTTTTTATTAGCTCTATTATAGTATGGATACTTGCTGCGGTATTTTCAGAACAAATGATAGGCCTATTTATAAAAGATCAATATATTATTGAAGAATCAGCAAAAGCTTTTAGAATTATGATTGCTGCTTTTCCTATGTTAAGCTTTTATTATGTATCACTATATTATTATCAGGCTGTAGGAAGAACAAAATTAGCTTTTGTCCTTTCAATAACAGAACAAATACTTATAGTTATTCCACTTTCTTTTATATTCTTAGAGGTGTTCAATATGGGGCCAATGGGAGTGTGGATTTCATATCCTATTGGAAGTACAGTTGTATCCTTGATATCGATTGCTCTTTTAAAGGAGTGGAAAATAAGGATAAACTTAAAAATAAAAAAGGCTGCAGTAGTGGAAACTGCATAATTTAATTAGTCTTTGGTGGGTCTTTGGTGCCAGCCTCTTGACATTTGGCATTTAATAATGTCAAGAGGCTGGCACCGTTTTTTACAGAATAAAAAAATTTTCTAATGGTGTAGAAATTATCCAAATAGGAGAGTATTATATATATGTAATGTGATATATGATATCAAATAAATACTTGCTATTATGATGTATTTATCTGATTATTTATCACAATAGTATATATTATATGATTGGGGTGGGAGATTGATTGAAAGCTAAAATTGCATTGAATGGCTTTGGACGTATAGGCAGAACTTTAACAAGGATTACAAATGAAAGAAATAGTGATGATGTAACAATAGCAGCAATAAATTCAAAGGCAGATACTAAAACTCTTGCACATTTGTTTAAGTATGATTCCACATATGGAAGGTTTAACGGTACAGTTGAATACAGTGATGATTCAATTATTGTAAACGGAAAGGAAATAAAAGTTTTTTTTGAATCTGATCCATCAAAATTACCGTATAAAAAACTGGGAGTAGACATAGCTGTAGATACAACAGGTTTATATACAAGGAGGGAAAAAGCTGAGGCTCATTTAAAAGCTGGTGCAGGAAAAGTAATCATAACAGCTCCAGCTGCTAATGAAGATATAACTATTGTTATGGGAGTAAATGAAAATGAATATAATTCAAACAAGCATAACATTATTTCAAGTGCATCTTGTACCACTAATTGTCTTGCTCCATTAGTAAAAGTTATTGATGAAAGATTTGGCATTGTTAAGGGGTTTATGACTACAGTGCACTCATATACAAATGATCAAAGGGTTCTTGATAAAACCCACAAAGATTTAAGGAGAGCAAGAGCAGCAGCATTATCTATAATTCCAACAACTACAGGTGCTGCAAAAACAATTGGTAAGGTCATTCCTGATCTTGAAGGGAAACTTAACGGTTTTTCCCTTAGGGTTCCAACACCAACAGTTTCAATAGTTGACCTTGTATGCGAAGTGAAAAAATCAACATCACCAGAGGAAGTTAATGGAGTACTAAGGGAATCATCAGAAAATGAGTTAAAGGGAATATTAGGATATTCAGATGAGCCTCTTGTATCAGCAGATTATATAGGTGATGAAAGATCATCCATAGTGGATGCACTTTCAACTATGACTATCGGCGGAAATATGATTAAGGTGGTTTCTTGGTATGACAACGAATGGGGATATACATGCAGGGTTTATGATCTTATTAATTATATAGCAGCAAGACTTTAATTATATGTCTCTGCTCTGATAAAAAATATTTTGACCAGATGTAGGGAACGGTCTTGACCGTTCCGCCGTCTACGATCCCAAATTGGGAGAGGTGATCTCAATTTCGTGGGGGCGGAACATGGTCAAGACCGTTCCCTACCTTTTTAACCCAAATGCTCATTCTATGTTCATCCCATATTAAAGGGTTGTTAAACGCTCTATTTTTTGCTATATTAAGAAAATAGAGGTGGTTAACAAAATGAGCTTTAAAATTTTACACCCTCAAATTCCTACGGAACTTTTAAATTTAGATATTTTAAAGGAAGATATATCAGATGAATTTAGTATGTCAGCTGCAATAGTTGAAAACTGCACCCTTGAAGATTATAAGGCTGAACATGTTGAATTTAATCAAATGATATTTAAAGATGTTGAGTTTAAAAATATATCCTTTGAATATATTGAGCTTACTGATGTGAGATTTATAAACTGTGATCTTACTAATGTTAATTTTACTGGGGGAATAATTCACAGGACGGAGTTTATTAACTGCAGGATTATGGGGATTAATTTAAGTGAGGCAACCCTAAGAAACGTACTTTTTGAAAAATGCAATGGAAGATATGCATCATTTGATTTTTCAAATTTAAAGCAAATTAGTTTTAACGAATGTAATTTAAATAATTCAGGATTTACAGAATGTATTTTTTCAAAAGTTGGCTTTAACAGTACAAACTTAATTCAAAGCCAATTTGTAGGGACAAAGCTTAATGGAATTGATTTTACAAGCTGTGATATAGAAGGAATTATAGTTAAAACTGAAGATTTATACGGTGCCATAGTTACCCCTGCCCAAGCTCTTTCACTTTCAAGCCTTTTAGGAATAAAAATAAAGGAGTAAAGAGGAAATTATTATTTTTTAAATATATTATAAATATAAACGTGTTTTAAAATTAAAGGTTGGTGGTAAATCTTGAATAAAAATTCAAATAAAACTGTTTTAATAACAGGAGCATCTTCGGGAATAGGTTATGAAATGTCAAATATATTTGCAAAAAATGGTTATAACCTTATACTTGTTGCACGAAGAGAGAATATACTTAATGAAATGAAAGAAAAGTTTTTAAAAAGCTATGGTGTACATACTGTAGTCATACAAAAGGATTTAGCGCAACCTGAGGCCTCAAGGCAGGTTTATGAAGAAGTTAAAAAGATGAATATTAATGTAGATATACTAATAAATAATGCTGGAATAGGCAACTGTGGACTTTTTCATGAAATAGATTTAAAAAAACACATAGATACTATACAGGTTAATATAACAAGTTTAACTGAATTGACAAGGCTTATTGCTGAGGATATGGTGAAAAGAAAAAGTGGTAAAATATTAAATGTTGCATCTACAGGTGCATATCAGCCAGGACCTTTAATATCTGTTTATTATGCAGCAAAAGCATATGTATTATCTTTTTCAGAGGCAATATGCAATGAGCTTAAACCTTATAATATAACTGTTACAGCTCTTTGTCCCGGGGCAACAAAAACTGAGTTTGGCAAAAACGCCGGCAAAGGCAACTTAAAAAATGCCATGGATCCAAAAAAGGTTGCAAAAGCTGCTTATTATGGATTAATGAAGGGAAAAAGAGTTGTTATACCTGGTACTTTAAATAAG
>DHEX01000051.1:26698-60985 GCA_002400085.1 Clostridiaceae bacterium UBA4839
AATTTACTATTTCAATAAATAATTTAAAAAAATGTATAAATTTTCTTGCACTATTTATTGATAATTATTAGTAATTGTGGTAGACTAAAAATATAGGTGCAAGTTTTGATACTGCACTTATAGGATTTAATTTGATGAACAACATTTCCTCTTTTGGAAATCTATGTTAATCAACCCTTAAATCTTAATATTAATTATAAGGAGGAATGTTGGAATGGCAGATAAGACTTTAGTTTGTAAAGAATGTGGAAAGGAATTTGTTTTCACTGAAGGTGAGCAGGCTTTCTACAAAGAAAAAGGTTTTGAAAATGAACCACAAAGATGCCCAGAATGCAGAAAGGCAAGAAAACAACAAAACAGAGGATTCAGAAGATAGTATAAATTTGCAGTATGGCACCCTATAAGAATTAATTCTTATAGGGTTTTGTGTTTTATAAGGTTATTCCAATACTAATTGTGATACAATAATAAAGTAAAATTAATTTTAAATGCTGATATGAGGGAGATTTTTATGGATTGGATTGATAAACTTGAACGCAAATTTGGAAGATATGCAATAAAAGGGCTCATGACTTATATAATAGGAATAACAGGATTTGTATATATTGTTTCACTTTTTGATCCAACAGGAAATTTCATAGATAAGCTCACTCTTTATGCCCCTGCAGTTTTTAGCGGGCAAATTTGGAGACTTATAACATATATCTTTATACCGCCTGAAACAAGCCCTATATTTATTATTTTTGCACTTTACTTATACTATCTTATTGGAAATGGTCTTGAAGATGAATGGGGAAGTTTTAGATTTAATCTTTATTATCTTATTGGAATGATAGGCACTGCAATAGCTGTTCTTTTGACGGGAGGAAAGGGAACAGCAACTTATTTGAATTTATCTTTATTTTTAGCATTTGCTTATTTATATCCTAAATATGAACTGCTCATTTTTTTCGTCATTCCTGTAAAAATAAAATATTTAGCATATATTGATTGGTTTTTTATTATTTATGGAATAATAACTGAACCTCTTCCTTATAAAGTAGCTGCTATTGCATCAGTTTTGAATTTCCTCGTTTTTTTCGGCAAGGATATTAGAATTCAAATGAAAACTAGGCGAAAGTCATATTACAATAAGAAAAAGTTTAAGTCTCAGGCAGATGAGAATGTAAGAATCCATAGATGCAGGGTATGCGGAATAACTTCAATTGATCATCCTGATATGGAATTTAGATACTGCTCAAAGTGTGATGGAATGCAGTGTTACTGCTCTGAGCATATAAGAAATCATGAACATGTTAAAAAAGATGGGAACGAATCTAAGGTAATTGAGTTTCCTAATAAAAATAAGGATAATTAAAATAAATACAATTAAATAAAATAACAGAAGACCGTAATAACTTTTGATGTTTTCAATAGTTATTACGGGCTTTTTTTATTTTCAACTGATGGACGCCATCCGTATTGCTTGTACCAATTGTGCAGATGAAGCCAAATAGTTCTTAACTGTTCCCCAAAAAATCAAAAAAAGCTAAAGAGTTCTTAACTGTCCCCGAAAAACTGCTTGTACTAATGGCATGGTAAATGTCAAAGAATCCTTAACCGTCTCCAAAACATTCATAATTTTTCAAGATTTTGGGGATATTATTTAAAGGTGATATTTATGATGGAAGATAATATTAATTACATTGTTAATGAGCTTGGAAGTGAAACTACTGTTTTTGTTAAAAGATTTTCTGTTGGGAAAAATCATAGTGTGCCTGCTGCTATTATTTTTATAAACAATCTTATTGATAAAAATATAGTAGACAGGGATATTTTAACTCCCCTAATGTTTAATGTGGATGATGAGAGGCTTCCAGCTGAAAATATAGAAGGGTTTCTGCTTCAAAATTATATTACAGTATATAGGTCTTTTATAGAAACAGATATAAATAAAGCAATAGAAACGGTTAAATCAGGAAGCAGTTTAATTCTATCAGATAAATTTAATGGCTTTATAATAGCTGACACATCAGGTGGAGTTTATCGTCCTATTCAAGAGCCTGTAAATGAAGCTACAATTGCAGGATCTCATGAAGGTTTTGTTGAAAACATAGAAGTTAATATGAGCATATTAAAAAGATATATTAAGGATAAAAACTTAGTGTTTAAGGAGCTGACTATAGGGAGGCGAACTCAGACAAAATTAGTGTTGGTTTATATTAATGACATTGCAGACAAAGAACTTATAAAAAGAGTGGAAGATAAAATAAAATCAATTGATATAGATGATATGGATTGCACTGGAATGCTTAAACAATATCTTGAAGATAAGCCTCTTTCACCATTTCCACAGGTTATGTTAACTGAAAGGCCTGATACATTTAAAGCAGATATATTTGGAGGTAGGGTTGGCATATTATTAAATGGTTCTCCAGCTGCATTTGTAATACCAACACTCTTTTTTGATTTTTTTCAAGCAAAAGAGGATTACAGTCAAAGGACATGGATTGCAATATTTTTAAGAATATTAAGGATAATAGCTACATTTAGTGTAATAACGGTTCCTGCAATTTATTTATCCCTTATAGACTATAATGTAGAGCTTATTCCTATAAAATTTTTAAGACCAATAGTCCAATTTAGGGAAGGTGTTGCCTTAACTCCTTTTCTTGAAATCTTATCTTTGGAGATAGTCACAGAATTTTTAAGGGAGGGTGGGTTTAGGCTTCCACCTAAAATTGCATCAACCCTTAGTATAGTAGGAGGTATTACAATTGGGGATATGGCAATACGTTCAAAAATGGTAAGCCCAACAACTTTGCTTATAATTGGGTTCTGTGTAATTTCATCATTTTTGATTCCAAACTATGAAATGGCTCAAAGCATAGTGCTGCTAAAGTTTCCAATGCTCGTTGCTGCAAATGCATTAGGATTTTTGGGCATAACCGGCATGTGGTTTGTTATACTCATTCATCTTTTTTCTATGAAAAATTTCGGTGTACCTTATTTTACTATTTATAAAAGTGATTTAAAGGACACATTTATGAGGTATCCTCTATGGCAAATGGAAAAGAGGCCTGAGTCAGTACCAAATAACAATAAAACAAAACAGGGTAAATTCTACTTTAAGTGGAGAAGAAAAAATGGATGAGAAAAATAACAATCTCCTAACAGATAATGAGCTAATGTTTTTTTTAGTAGGGTTATTAGTTGGGCCAGCGTCTTCACAGTTTCCAAATATCTTAATAAAAGTTGCAATGCAGGATGCATGGATTTCGGCAATAATTGCGCTTATTTACCCCATAGCAATTGTTTTATTAAGCAGCATAATAATTAAAAACAACCCTTGTGAAAATATGATTAATTTAACTCAAAAACATTATGGCAGTATCATTGGTAATATCTTTAATATAATATTTTTGCTTGAATGGATATTAACTGCTTCAATATCAACCTATGATACAGTAACTATTTTGAGAACTTATCTTGTATCATTTCTTTCAGTAGAAAAAACATTATTAGTAGTATTGGCAATAACAGCTTATGGAGCATATAAGGGGTTGAAAACATTAGGGAAGTTTAATGAACTTATATCATATTTTATGCTTTTATTTGTCCTTATTTCATTGATTAGTTTAAAAGAAGGCAGTTTAACAAATCTACAGCCGGTTTTTGACTCGGGTATTAAAAATATAGTGAAAGCAAGTAGGCATGCATCATATTATTACTTAGGGTTTGAAGCTTTACCGTTAATATATCCTGCTGTCAAGAATAAACAAAATATAAAAAGATGCGGATTAAAGGCAGTAATGATTTCAGGAGGTATATGGGTTACAAACACTTTAATTACTATTTATCATCTTGGAATTGATGTATCACTAAAAAAGTTTTGGCCCTATACTGCTGTATATGACAGCATACATTTCCCTGCAATAAATAATTTTAAATATATTTTCGAACTTACATGGCATTTAGTTATATTAAAACTTATATCTAATTATTACTTTTTATCCTCATATAGTTTGAGTAATATACTAAATGTTAATTTTAATAAAATTTGTTTATATTTATATCCCTTATTATTCTTTATATCTTATAAAGTTATAAATATATCCTTTATAAATCTTTCTTTAAATACTATTTTCCCAATGATAAGCACATTCAATATTATATTTTTCGCCATGACAGCAATTTTATCAGTGAAAAGATCTAAAAAAGCAAACGTAAAAGGAGCATCGTAAAATGTTTAATAAAAAAACATTATATTTATTAATATTTACATTACTTATGTATATATTTTTTAAAACAAATAATGCTTTTGTTCCAATAGAAAATATAGATATTGCTCCCGGGGCAGCAGTTGATATCGAGGAAAGGTCTGATGGGAATATAAATTATGTTTTACCTATATCTGTTTATCAATTTAGAGAAAATGAGGGGATATTATTAAAAATTCAACTAGGGGAAGGGAAAACAATTGGGGAAAGCAGGCAGGATAGACAGATGTTGCAAAATAAAAAGTTTTTATTAGGTCTTGAACAAGTATTCATAGTTGGGGAAAGGATTGCTAAAATGGGGATAAATCCGTGGGTAGAAATATTATTTGCAAATCCAAATCTAAATGACACGGCTTATATGACTGTTACTAATGAGGATGTTACAAAGCTTTTGGGGATGGATATTGAAGGAGGTGCAAACCCTTCAGAATATATTTCAGAAATGCTTAAGTCCTCAAAAGAATATAATTTTTTTTCTGATAATTATAAGGTAATGGATATGTTTATAAGAGTTGGAAGTGAAGGAAGAAATTTAGTACTTCCTTATACTAAAATTGTTGATGGCAACCCTAAAATAACAGGAATGGCAATTTTTAAGGGGGATAAGATGGTTGATAAGATTAGCATTGAAGATACAAGAGCTATGAATATGATGAGGGAAAATGATGTTAGAGGTTTAATGACTATTTACAAAAATGAAAAGGAAACCATTGATTTTTATGGAACTAGTAAGAGGAAAGTAAAATGTGAAAAGGTTGGTGATAAGTATAAATTTTATATAAATATAGATTATACAGGGGATATTATATCAAACACAATAAATCGAGAAATAAGAGATAATCCTAAGGCTATAAAAGAATTTGAAGATGAAATGGCAAAACAGGCTGAAAAAGAATGCTATGATTTTATAGACAAAATGAAAAATGAACTTAAAACTGACTGCCTTGAACTTGGAATGTATGCTGTTGCAAAAACTGGAAGGCATACGGGCATAGATTGGAATGAGGTTGTAGTAAATTCTGAAATTGAAGTAAAAGTTAAAGTAAAGGTTGACAAACAGGGAAGAGGATTATTTACGTAAATTAATTCTTTCAAAATGATATTTTTAAGCAAACTTAACTTGAGTCTTAGAATCACTTGATAATTTTAATGAGTGAATTTTTGCAATTTGTGTTATTATAGATATATCTATTTTGAAAGGATTGTTGTTATGAGTAAAATATTAGTATTGGCTGAAAAACCTTCAGTGGGAAGGGATATAGCCAGAGTTTTAAATTGTAATAAAAAAGGAAATGGATTTTTAGAGGGAGAAAAGTATGTGGTAACTTGGGCTTTAGGGCATTTAGTTACGTTAGCTGAGCCTGAAGCCTATGATGAAAAATATAAGTCATGGAGGATGGAAGATTTACCTATGCTGCCCTCTCATCTAAAGCTTGTAGTAATAAAGGAAAGCGGAAGACAATATAGCGTTGTAAAAGAGCAAATGTATAGAAAAGATGTTAATCAAATTGTTATTGCAACGGATGCGGGACGTGAAGGTGAGCTTGTTGCAAGATGGATAATTGAAAAAGCACAGGTAAAAAAGCCGCTTAAACGTCTTTGGATTTCTTCTGTTACAGACAAGGCTATTAAGGAGGGCTTTAATAATTTAAGACCAGGAAAAGAATATGAAAATCTTTATGCTTCTGCAGTCTCCCGTGCTGAAGCAGATTGGCTTGTAGGAATTAATGGTACCCGTGCATTAACATGCAAGTATAACGCACAGCTTTCTTGCGGCAGAGTCCAAACCCCAACTGTTGCAATGATTGCTAAAAGGGAGGATGAGATAAGGCAGTTTAAGTCAAAAGATTATTATGGCATTACTGCTTTAGCTAATGGATTAAAGCTAACTTGGCAGGATAGCAGGACAAAAGATTTTAAGACCTTTGATAAGGATAAATGCGATAATATATTAACGAAAGTAAAAAATAAGAATGCTGAAGTTGTAGAGGTCGATAAGGCTTATAAAAAAAGCTTTCCCCCACTTTTGTATGATTTAACAGAGCTTCAGAGGGATGCTAATAAAAAATTTGGATTTTCAGCAAAAGAAACACTATCTATTATGCAAAGGCTTTATGAAAATTATAAGCTTTTAACATATCCAAGAACAGATTCAAGATATATACCTACTGATGTGGTTGATACTTTAAGGGATAGGGTTAAGGCTGTATGTGTTTACCCATATTCAAAAATGGCATCGAATGTTTTAAAAAGCCCAATAAAGGGAAATAAGTCCTTTGTTGATAATAGCAAGGTTTCAGATCACCATGCAATAATTCCAACTGAGCAGAAGGTTAACTTAGGTGAATTAAGTGATAGGGAAAGAAAAATATATGATTTAGTTGTAAAGCGCTTTTTAGCTGTTTTGTATCCACCTTTTGAATATGAACAAACAACGATAAAGGCTAAAATTGGAGAAGAAACTTTTATTGCTAGGGGTAAAGTAGTTAAATCTCAGGGTTGGAAAGAGGTTTATGAAAATAATTATGAAGATGAGGACTCAAAGGATGATGTTAAAGAGCAGCTGCTTCCAAGTATAAATAAAGGTGATATTTTAAAGGTAACTTCTGTTTCTCAAACTAAAGGGGAAACTAAGCCACCAGCACCTTTTAATGAGGCATCGCTGCTTTCAGCCATGGAAAATCCAGTGAAATATATGAATACCAGCAATAAGGATTTAATTAAAACCATTGGAGAAACTGGAGGACTTGGTACAGTAGCTACAAGAGCTGATATAATAGAAAAGTTATTCAATACTTTTTTGATAGAAAAAAGAGGCAAGGATATTTTTGTAACATCAAAGGGAAGGCAGCTTTTAGATCTTGTTCCTAAGGAGTTAAAATCCCCTGAGCTTACAGCACAGTGGGAACAAAAGCTTAGCTGCATTGCCAAAGGCACTCTAAATAAAAATGTATTTATAAATGAAATGAGAACTTATGCTGATGAAGTTGTTAATGAAATAAAGGAGTCTGATGGAAAGTTTAGACCTGATAATCTTACAAGAAATAAATGCCCTCAGTGCGGAAAGTTTATGCTTGAGGTAAACGGAAAAAGGGGCAAGATGCTTGTTTGCCAGGATAGAGAATGTGGTTATAGAAGAAGCATCTCGAGGACAACTAATCTTAGATGCCCTACTTGCCATAAGAAGTTAGAGATTAAAGGTGAAGGGGAAGGACAAATATTTGTATGCAGCTGTGGATATAGGGAAAAGCTTTCTGTATTTAATGAAAGAAGGAAAAAGGAAAGAAGTAATCTTTCCAAAAGAGAAGTATCAAACTATTTAAGAGAACAAAAAAAGGAAAATAACGAGCCAATTAATACTGAACTTGCTGATGCCCTTTCAAAGCTAAAGCTTTAATATATAGAATGTGGAAAGTGTTAATAACTTTTATATTATTTTAGGAGTTATTAACACTTTATTTAATAAATAGAGCCTTCAATTATGGATACGTCAACTGTAAATGAATTTATGTTCATACTTAAGACTTTTTCAATTTTCTCATTGCCTGCACTCCATGAAAGAGGAGTCATTTTTATAAGGTGTCCTATATTTTGATTTTCTAAGGTGAAATTATAAGTGATTCGCTGCCTGTTTATAATTTTAAAGTTTTCGATAAAATGGTTTACAACCTTTTCATTTGAATAATTTCTTTTATCTTCTCCATCATAGAAAGCATTTCTAAGTTCCTTTAAATAACCTCCTTCAGGGACAACCTTTATGACAGAGCCTTTATCTTTTAAAATCCTTTTAAATTCTAAATAATTTGAAGGTGAAAATATATTTAGTATGAAATCAAATTGATTATTCATAAAAGGCAGTTTTGCTAAATCTGCAACACACCACATTTGTTTTTCATATTCCCTTGATGCTATGTGAATGCCATCCTTTGATATGTCAATACCAATACCGTTAAATTCCCTTTTGGTATCTTCATGTAGATTATTAATAATTTTATTTAAATGAGAGCCTTCACCGCATCCAGCATCGAGAATAAAATATTTAGGATCATTATTTGATGAAATTTTATTGCTTATAAAATCACTTACTCCTTTTAAAATTGGATCAAAAAAGCCGCATTTACAGATTATATTTCTTGACTCAAGCATTTCTTTATCATAATCATTATTAGAAGAGCGGGTTAAAAAATTTATATAACCCTGTTTTGATATATCAAAGCAGTGCTTATTTTCACAAATTAAACTTTTCCCAATGATTTTCATTTCCCGGCCGCATAAAGGGCACTTAAAAATATCATCAACTCTTTTAAAATTTTCTACAGCCTCATCAATTTTTTTCATCATTCACACGCTCCATAGATTTATTTATTAAGCAGTATCTTATTATTATACAACACTATAGGAATACTTAACAAATCCATGGAAATAAGGGACAGATAAGAACTTTTCTGTGTATAAGAATCTTTTCGTGATATACAAAAGTTCTTATATGTCCCTCATTTTTCTATAAAATATTGAAAATAGGTAAATATTATTATACTATAGTAATATATGGTAAAACATTAATTCTTATATTTATATGCTTGGTAACTTTGTAATTATTTTACTGAGAATCATAATATACTCAATAATAAATTGGGGGGATTTAAATGTCTATATCAAAAAAAACGTCTTATGCTAAGGCAGCGTTAATAACTATATTATTAACAACTATTACTGGATGTTCATCAATAAATATTAATTGTGATAATGCCGGCGGAAGCAATAAAACTAGTATGAATTTAAAAAGACAAACAGTTGACGAAACAAAGAATGAAAAAATAGATAATATTAACGAAATATCTATAGATGCTACAATTTCTAGTATAAATGTAATTCCTGAAAAAAGAAGTGATGTGAAAGCACATGTTTATGGGGATTTTTCGTCAAATGCAAGCTTAGAATTTAAAACACAAATTAGCGGGGAAAAACTAAATATATATGAAAGGTTTACAAATAATTACTCAATAAATATTAGGAACATCGATTTGAAACTGGATATTTATGTCCCACAGGATTATTCGAAAAATTTAACAATAGAATCATCATCGGGGGATATATCTATTAAAGATATTGCAAATCTTGATAAAGTAGTGATTAAAACAAAATCGGGAGATATGAATATATATAATCTGAAAGCAGCTAGTTTAGAAGCTTATGCTACATCTGGTAGTTTTGGAGGAAAAGATATAACTGTAGAAACTGCATCTATAAATGCTTCATCAGGGGACATAAATATAGAAAATTTAAATGGTGATCTTTCAGGAGTAGTAAGTTCAGGTGATATTAGTGTAGCAAATCCAGAGTTTAACCATGATATGGATCTTACTGCAAGTTCTGGAGATGCAGAAGTTACCATCCCTAAATCCTCTGAATTTTATATAGATGCAGCTGCTTCATCTGGAGAAATAACATGTGAATTCCCTGCAGTAGTTGAAGGAAAATCTCATGGTAATACTTTGAGAGGGGTTGTTGGTAATCCGAAAAATAAAATTAATATTAAGACAAGTTCTGGTGATATATATATAAGATCAAAATAGTAATTGCTGTATTAACCTTAACATAGATTTAAGGGGGGGATAAAATGAAGATAAGCAAGGCTATAATTATATCAACAATAATATTGGGTTTAGCAATGGTAGCATCGTCTATCATTATAAGTTACACAGTTATAAGTGGCAGAAAATTAGAAGAAAAAAGAGAAACAGAGTCTTACTTATTAACAGATGAAGATGCAGCAAAATATATAAATATGCCATTAAAGAGTTTCCAAAGAATGATGAATAATGAAGAAGATATTAGAAATGCACCAATACTCAGTTATGAATTATATGAGTTTATGCCATGTGTAAAAATTCAGGGTAAAAGGTATTATAATAAAGAAAATATAGACAAATGGTTAAATTATGCCATTGAGCATAATAGAGATATTAAATAATATAAAGATACAGGAAAGTGTATATGTATATAGGGGACATGGAATGTCATGTTCTTTTTTATAATATATTATATATTTTTAAATACTATATTGCAAAGCAATGTACCATGTGATATTATGTATATAAGTTAAGCACAGTAATTTATTTGGAGGAATTAAAAATGATTACCACACAATTTAAAAAGGGAGTATTGGAGCTTTGTGTCCTTGTTATGCTGGGGAGAAAAGACTACTACGGATATGAGCTGGTGGAGGATATTTCAGAGCATATAAAAATTACAGAAGGAACTATTTATCCTCTCCTAAGAAAGCTTAAAGATGAAGATTATGTTACAACTTACCTTAAAGAATCCTTTGAAGGTCCGACAAGAAAATATTATTCAATTACACAAAAGGGTAGTGACCATAAGGAAGATCTTTTAAATGAATGGGAAGATTTTACTAAAAGTGTAAGTAAAATAATTAAGGGGGAATAGTTTATGAATAAGAAGGAATTTCTTAACGCTCTGGAATATGCTTTAAGAAGTCTTAATGAAGAGGTTAGAAATGATATACTAAAGGATTATAAGGAGCATTTTGAAATTGGGGCTATGAAAGGAAAAACTGAGGAAGAAATTGCAGAGGAGCTTGGAAATGTAGACGATATTGCAGAGGAATATTTAAGCTATATTAAAAATGATAGGAATAATGATTTTAAGGAGGAAAAAAGAAAATATAACAGTCAAGATGTTATTTCTTCTCTTGATAATATTAATGAGATTGAAATAAATGTATCAAGCGCAGATGTTGTAATAAGACAGGGAAATTATGATAAATTTTATGCAGTTTACGATGGAGCCTTTGATGATAATATGAGAATTGAAAGTTTTGAGAAAGATGGAAGGCTTGTTATAAACACAAAACAAAACAAAAAAAATATGTTTTTTGGATTTATATCAAGGGATCAGACCCTTGAAATTAACATACCAGAAGGATATAGAAAGAACATAATTATTAAAACTATATCAGGGGACACTGAGATAGAAGGGCATATAGAGGCTGAAAAAATTAATATAGAATCCACCTCAGGAGATTGCAGCATAGGAAGTGCAAATGCTAAAAGCTTATGTGCCTATTCAACTTCTGGTGATATTAATGCTGCCCAAATTATTTCAAACGAGTGTAAATTAACATCTACATCAGGAGATATTGATATTGAATATTTTGAGGGCGAGCTAAAAGCAAATTCTACTTCAGGAGATTTAGAAATAGCTTGTGGGAAAATAGCAGAGAAATTAGAACTAGCTACAATCTCAGGGGATATTGATCTGTCTGTTTCGGAAGAGGAGGAGTTTAGCTTAAATGCAAAGACTTTATCAGGCGATGTGAGTGCGAATATTCCTTTAACTAATATATCAAAAATAAGAGACAATATGATAAAAGCAGAGCATATAAGTTCTTTAAATAAAATAATACTCGAATCTATGTCCGGAGATATTGGAATAAATGGACGAAAATAGTGCCAGGCAAGCTGTAGGGAACGGTCTTGACCGTTCCGTTGATGAACGAGCGAAATTTTGGGGGACGGAACAATAAAATTAAGGGGGGACAGCTAATGACTTTTACACAAAAGTTATTAGCTGTTCCCTTGATTTATCTGTCTTCAAGACCCTGTCTTCTATAAGGTAGAGCTCAGCTTTTTTAAAAAGAGTAAAAAGAGGGATGATTAACAACTTTTTTGTGATATAAAAAAGTTGTTAATCATCCCTTCTTCTCTTATTTTGTTATCCTTACAAAATAGTGTCAGGCAAGCGGAAATCAACTTGCCACTTGCCTAGCACTTAGATGAAGTCCCGAGTTTACTTAGTAGACGCATTTGCTTGAACAGAGTTGGTCTTTTTAAAAGCTAATGGTTTATGAAACAATTTGGCTTTATAAAGTGCAGAATAAACTACTAACGTTAATGCACCATCAATGGTATGGTGAATCATTGTCCCTAATCCAACAAAGAGGCCAGCTTGCTGCCATAATGGATTTCCCGGGATATATAGTGGCCAACCAAAAGGGATAACAACAAGAGCTTCACTTAATCCATGAAGAAGCATAGTGATTACAAATACAAAAAAAATATTATAGTTCTTTTTAATCATAAGGGCACCGACTACTGCAAAAATAATATGCATGGCTGCTCTTGCAACAACCACCAAATCCATTCCTGAAAAAAGAAAACCCAATGTGGATCCTGCAGCTACAGCTGCAGCAGTTACAGGGTCAATAAACATAGCTAACATAACAGGAAGATGGGATGCAAAGGTGGCACTAAAGGGTGGAATATATATTTTAAATGATATCATGGGAATAACAACAGCAAGCCCTATTAAAAGCCCTGCAATAACCATCTTTTTTGTTGCGGAAGTTGAGTTTTTATTCATTTTCATCATTCCTTTCGATTTATTATATAGAAAATTATAAGTCCACTTTATCCAATGGCTGCCATCTGTAATGTCCCCATACTCATTTGATGGTGAATAACGGATGATATACCTCTGGATTGGTTTTTCTAAGACTCAGATGGAGAAAAGGTATTTCTTATAAGCAATCTTCACCTGAGCCTTAGAAAAACTTGATAAAGCTTATAATAATGATTATACATAAATACAAATGTAAATACAAGTGTCTTGTCATACATATTTACACTAAATTAAGAAGTAAAATAGGGACAGTTAATGACAATTAAGTATATTCCAGAAGATATTTAGAAATTGCTAATGATATTATAAATAGTCATTAACCGTCCCCAATATCCCTAGAGAATTATCAATAATATGGTGTAGAGTCATTAACCGTCCCTGATAATAATGATAACTTAGTAACTTAGGGACATTTAACAATAAAAAGTTGTTAAATGTCCCTATTACTATTATTTTATTTAATTTATGAAATTAAAATAATAAAAGTATGAAAATATCGTTATCATAATATATTTATAATAGCGCAGGGGGGGTGCATAAAATTTTATTTAAATAGGAAGGAACAACAGCTGTAAAATAATTATGCAAAATATGACAAACATAGGAATAAATGCTTGGAATTATATGTAATTCTGATATACTAATATTAAAAGACAAATTAATATTCGACAAAGACACATTTAATAAAAAGAATGAATGGGTGAAATGGGGGGGATTTTAAAATGCCGGGAACTATTACAGAAAAGATATTAAAACAGCATACGGTAGAAGGGATCGCAATAGCAGGTGAGGAGATTGCTCTTAAAATTGACAACACATTAACTCAAGATGCTACAGGAACTATGACATATCTGCAATTTGAAGCAATTGGGATAGACAGAGTCAGAACGGAGCTAAGTGTAAGCTTTGTAGATCATAACATGCTGCAGACGGACTTTAAAAATGCTGATGACCATAATTATTTGAGGTCTGTTGCAGAAAGGTATGGGATTTATTTTTCAAGACCTGGGAATGGCATCTGCCATCAGGTTTTTCTTGAAAGATTTGCCTCACCCGGGAAAACACTTCTCGGTTCTGACAGCCATACACCAACTGCTGGAGGTATGGGATGCTTTGCTATTGGTGCAGGCGGATTAGATGTTGCTGCTGCAATGGCAGGCGAGCCTTTTAGAATTAAATATCCTAAAATTGTTGGCATCAAATTAAGTGGAAAACTTCCTGAATGGGTTTCTGCAAAGGATGTAATCCTTGAAGTATTAAGACGCACTGACGTTAAAGGCGGGGTAGGCAAGGTATTTGAATACTTTGGACCTGGTGTTAAAAACCTTAGTGTACCTGATAGAGCTACAATTACTAATATGGGAACTGAAACAGGCTGCACTACCAGCATTTTCCCAAGCGATGAGGTTACAAGGGAGTTTTTGAAAGCTCAAGGAAGAGAAGAACAGTGGAAGGAAATCATACCTGATGAGGATGCCAGCTATGATGAAATAATGGAAATAAACTTAGATGAAATAGAACCTATGGTAGCTTTACCTCACAGCCCTGGAAATGTTAAAAAAGTAGCTGAAGTGGCTGGTATTAAAGTTGATCAGGTTTCTATTGGCTCTTGCACTAATTCATCTTTAAGGGATCTTTTAATTGTTGCAAAAATACTTAAGGACAAAACAATTTCTGATACGCTTCATTTAAGCATCAGTGCTGGTTCAAGGCAGGTTGTAGAGCATTTGATTGATAGTAATGATATGAAATATTTAGTCAAAGCAGGTGCGAGGATACTAGAAAATGCATGCGGACCTTGCATTGGAATGGGCTGTGCCCCATGCTCTAATGGAGTTTCTGTTAGAACATTTAATAGAAACTTTTTAGGAAGAAGCGGGACAAAGGATGCCAAAACTTATTTGACAAGCCCTGAAACAGCTGCTGCAACTGCTCTTACGGGGGTTTTAACTGATCCAAGAACTCTTGGCAAATATCCAGAAATTGAAATGCCTAATAAGTTTTTTATAAATGATAATATGATAATTAAGCCATTACCTTTTGAAGAGGCAATGAATGTTAATATACTTCGCGGACCAAATATTAAACCTTTACCAACTTTTTCTCCTCTTCCAAATGTTTTAGAGGGAGAAGTACTTATAAAGCTTGGAGATAATATAACAACTGATGACATAATGCCTGCCGGAGCTAAAATACTACCTTTGCGCAGCAATGTACCTGAAATATCAACGCACGTTTTTGAGTCTAAGGACAGTGAGTTTTATAAGAGGGCACTTGAAAAGAAAGGTGGATTTATTATAGCTGGTGATAACTATGGACAAGGTTCAAGCAGGGAACATGCAGCATTGTCACCAAAATATTTAGGTGTAAAGGCAGTTATTGCAAAATCCTTTGCACGTATTCATTTGGCTAATTTAATTAACTTTGGTATTGTGCCTTTAACTTTTAAAAGTTCAGAAGATTACGACAAAGTTGAAGCTGGAGATAAGCTTGAGGTTGCTATTGGCGATTTAACAGGGGAAGCAATTTTATTTGATGTGACAAAGAATATAGAAATAACATTGACGCATTCACTTTCAAAATTGGATGGGGAAATTTTGAAGATGGGCGGCAAGTTGCCTTGGATTAAGAGCAGAATTCAGCAGTAAAATAAATAATTTTAAGAAGGAAGGTAAATAAGATGATGAAGAAAATTGAAATGAAGACTCCTATAGTTGAGATGGATGGAGATGAAATGACTCGTATATTATGGAGGATGATTAAAGATATACTTATTTTACCGTATGTAAATTTGAAAAGTGAGTATTATGACCTTGAAATTAAAAAAAGAGATGAAACGGATGATAAGATTACCATTGAGGCTGCTGAAGCAATAAAAAAGTATGGCGTGGGTGTAAAATGTGCAACCATTACACCCAATGCAGCCAGGGTAGAGGAATATAAATTAAAGAAAATGTGGAAAAGCCCTAATGGGACAATTAGGTCTATATTGGATGGAACTGTTTTTAGAGAGCCTATTATAGTTAACACTATCCATCCTTATGTAAAGACATGGAAAAAGCCTATTGTAATTGCCAGACATGCCTATGGGGACGTTTATAAAAATGTAGAATATAAGACTCAAGAGCTTGGGAAAGCAGAATTGGTTTTTACTAATAAGGAAGGAAAAGAAATTTCAAGGCAGACTATTCATGATTTTGAAAGCAGCGGTATTGTGATGGCAATGCATAATTTGGATAAATCCATTGAAAGCTTTGCAAAGTCTTGCTTTAATTATGCATTAGACAAAAAAATAGATCTTTGGTTTTCTACAAAGGATACTATTTCTAAGACATATGATGCTAATTTTAAAACTATATTTGATAGAGTATATGAAGAAAACTATAAGGATAAGTTTAAAGAAGCAGGGATAGTTTATTTCTATACTTTAATTGATGATTTGGTTGCCCGTGTTATAAAGTCTGAAGGCGGAATGCTTTGGGCTTGTAAAAACTATGATGGGGATGTCATGTCTGATTTGGTTGCTACTGCTTTTGGAAGCTTAGCCATGATGAAGTCTGTACTGGTTTCTCCAGAAGGAAACTTTGAATATGAGGCTGCACATGGGACAGTTCAAAGGCACTATTATAAATACCTAAAAGGGGAGAAAACATCTACAAATCCTATGGCTACTATTTTTGCTTGGACTGGTGCCCTCAGAAAACGTGGGGAATTGGATGGAATCGAAGAGCTTGTGAATTTTGCAAATAAGCTGGAAATTGCCTGCATTGAAACCATTGACCAAGGAATTATCACAAAGGATTTAGAGAAGCTTTCTGAGGCAGAAAATAAGAACGTTGTTAATTCTGAGCAGTGGCTGCATTTGGCTGCAAAGCACCTTGAAAGCTTGCTATATTAGAACTATATGATGGCTACCATCTGTAATAGGGGCTTGTCGCACTAAGAATAAATGCTACAATATATCGCGCTAACTTTAAATTTGCAAATCAATATATTGTTGTATGTAAATTTCTTAGTGCAACAGCTCCGAATAGCGGCTGCTACGCCCATGGATAAGTTTCTTCTAAACTCAGATGGAGAGGGGTATTTTTTAAGCAAACTCTACCTGAGTTTAATAAATTAATAGAAGGTGAATGTTATGAAAGTTATAGATAAATCCCTGGCTGGGACTTTAGAGTCAAGCGACATTCAAATAATACTTATGCCCGCTGAAAATGGGGGCATTGAAATTGAATTAAAGAGCAGTGTTGAAAAGCAATTTGGCCGTCAAATAAGAAAGATTATAACGGAAACATTAGGGAAGCTTCAAATAGAAAATGTTAAGGTGATTGCTGTAGATAATGGGGCATTAGATTGTACAATTAGGGCAAGAGTGGAATGTGCAGCCTATAGAGCTTGTGGCATTAAAGAAAAATATGACTGGGAGGTGATTGACTAATGGAACGTTTAAGGAGAACTATGATGTTTGTTCCAGGAAGCAATCCAAGTATGCTTAAAGATGCATATATTTACGGCGCAGATTCTTTAATGTTTGACCTTGAGGATGCAGTTGCTATAAATGAGAAGGATTCAGCTAGATTTTTAGTTTATAATGCTATAAAGACAATAGACTACGGCAATACAGAAATAGTTGTAAGAATAAATGGGCTTGATACTCCCTTTGGAAAGGATGATATTGAGGCTGTAGTTAGAGCTGGTGCAGATGTAATTAGGCTTCCAAAGACAGAAAGAAAAGAGGATATATTGGAAGTAGAAGCTGTTATTGAAGAAGTTGAGAAAAAGTGCGGGCGCAGCATTGGAAGCACTAAAATGATGGCAGCAGTTGAAAGCCCTATTGGAGTAATAAATGCTTATTCCATTGCAACTTCAAGCAAAAGACTTATAGGCATTGCACTTGGAGCAGAAGACTATGTAACTAATATGAAAACTAAAAGGTATGCAGATGGCACGGAACTTTTAGGTGCAAGAGAGGGAATTGTTATTGCAGCAAGAGCTGCTGGGATTTATGCACTTGATACAGTTTATTCTAATGTTGATGATGAGGAAGGTTTTAGAAGAGAAGTTAGGCTCATTAAGCAGCTTGGATTTGACGGGAAGTCTGTTATTAATCCAAGGCAGATAAAGCCGGTTCATGAGATTTTTGCGCCAACTCCTGAAGAAATAAGGAGATCAGCAAACATTATAAGAGCTGCTAAGGAGGCAAAGCAGCAGGGATTAGGAGTTATTTCTCTAAATGGGAAGATGATTGATAAACCTATTATAGATAGAGCAGATAGGATACTGCAATTAGCAGCTGCTGTAGGTTTGTACAAGGAGGCGGAAGAATATGAAAAATAGTATAGGAAGAGAAATTCCAGAAGAAATAATAAACGGAAGAGCACTTTATGGCGGCGAATTTGCATTAAATGAAGAAGTTGCAAAAGCAGCTCCAAAGGTTAAGCCGGTAAAACCTAATGAAAGCAAGCTACTTAATAGTATTGAGGAGGCTATTATTAAGACTGGCTTAAAGGATGGGATGACTATTTCATTTCATCATCATTTTAGGGAAGGGGATTATGTTTTAAACATGGTAGTAGATGCCATCGCTAAGCTTGGAATTAAAAATTTGACGTTAGCATCAAGTTCCCTTAGTAATGTACACAGGCCTTTAATTGAACATATTAAAAATGGAGTAATCACTAAAATTACAACCAGCGGTTTAAGAGGAGGCTTAGCAGAGGAAATCTCTAACGGATTGATGGAGGAACCAGTAATTATAAGATCCCATGGAGGAAGAGCAAGAGCCATTGAAGCTGGTGATATTAAGATAGACGTAGCATTTTTGGGTGCATCATCCTCAGATGAGTATGGAAATGCAAGCGGCTCAAGGGGAACTGCCAACTGCGGTTCACTTGGCTATGCAAAAATTGATGCCGAATATGCAGACAAGGTGGTTATTATAACAGATTGTTTAGTTGATTTTCCTAATATGCCTGCAAGCATATTACAGAATAATGTTGATTATGTGGTTAAGGTAGATAAGATAGGAAATCCTTCTGGGATAGCATCCGGTGCTACAAGGTACACTAAAAATCCAAAAGAGCTATTGATTGCAGAATATGCAAGCAAGGCAATAGTAGAATCTGGGTATTTTAAGGATGGTTTTTCATTTCAAACAGGAACAGGGGGAGCTTCATTAGCTGTAAGCAGATTCTTAAGGGATGAAATGATTAAAAAGGGAATTAAAGCAAGCTTTGCACTTGGCGGAATAACCAAACCTATGGTTGAAATGTACGAGGAAGGATTAATTAAAAATATTTTTGATGTTCAGGATTTCGATTTGGATGCAGTAGCTTCAATTGGGAAAAATCCAAGGCATTATGAAATAGATTCATCCTTTTATACAAATCCACATAATAAAGGCTGCATTGCAAACAAGCTGGATGTGGTTGTGCTGTCAGCATTAGAGGTTGATACAGACTTTAATGTAAATGTTATGACAGGCTCAGATGGAGTTTTAAGGGGAGCATCAGGGGGACACTGCGATACTGCTGCTTGTGCGAAATTAACTATTATTGTTACTCCATTGGTTAGAGGAAGAATACCTTGTATTGTTGATTCCGTAAATACAGTTATTACACCTGGCGAAAGTATTGATATAGTGGTTACTGAATTAGGCATTGCCATAAACCCGAGAAGAGCGGATTTAATTGAAAGGTTTAAGGATGTTGACATTCCAGCTTATACTATTGAGGAGCTAAGGAAAAAGGCAGAGAGCATTGTAGGCATTCCTGATAAAATAGAGTATGACGATAAGGTTGTCGCAATAGTTGAGTACAGGGATGGAAGCATTATCGATGTTGTAAGAAAAGTAAAATAAAAATCACTTGATAATTATGGAGTTTTGTACGAGTATCTTCCTTTTTTTGTGGTAATATATAAATAGGATTAAATAAAATTATTTGTGTTAATCAGGAGGGATACCATGGAGAACTTTACATTTGTAAGTCCAACAAAGATTATATTTGGAAGAGGCACTGAGGAAACTGTGGGGGGTGAAGTTAAAAAGTATAGTAAAAAAATACTGTTTTGCTATGGCGGTGGAAGCATAAAGAGAAGTGGCCTTTACGATAGAATTGTAAAATCACTGAAAGAAAACGGTATTGAATTTATTGAACTTTCAGGAATTAAGCCTAACCCACGTCTAAGCACTGTAAAAGTAGGAATAAAGATTTGTCGTGAAAATAATATTAGTTTTGTTTTAGCAGCTGGCGGAGGAAGCGTTTTAGATACTGCAAAGGCAGTTGCTGTCGGAGTTCCTTATAGCGGGGATGTATGGGATTTTTATCTTGGAAAAGCTGAAGTAAAGGCTGCTCTTCCTGTAGGAGCAATTTTAACTATTCCTGCAACTGGAAGTGAAGCAAGCAACAGCTCAGTTATAACTAATGAAGATGGGTGGTTTAAAAAGGGAATAAATACAGATCTTATTAGACCTGCATTTGCTATTATGAACCCTGAACTGACATTTACACTGCCGCCTTATCAAACTGCCTGTGGTGCAGCAGATATTATGGCTCATGTAATGGAAAGATATTTTACGAATACTCAGCATGTAGATTTAACTGATAGACTTTGTGAAGGGACCCTAAAAACTATTATTAATAATGCACCTTTAGCTCTTGAAAATCCTAAAAATTATGATGCCAGAGCAGAAATGATGTGGGCAAATACTATTGCGCACAATGGAGTTTTAGGGACAGGAAGGGAAACTGATTGGGCATCCCATAAAATTGAGCATGAATTAAGTGGAATATATGATATTGCTCATGGTGCAGGCCTTTCAATTATTTTCCCAGCATGGATGAAGTATGTTTATAAACACAACACTAAGAGATTCGTTCAATTTGCTGTAAGAGTATGGGACGTAGATTTATCGTTTGATTCAGAGGAGGAAATTGCTTTAGAGGGAATAAAGAGAATGACGGAGTTTTTCAAGAAGATGGGACTTCCAGTTAAATTAAGCGAAATAAACATTCCAGATGACAGATTTGAGGAAATGGCTGATAAATGCACTTCTTCAGATACAAAGCTTATTGGAGGTTTTGTAAAACTTAAAAAGTCAGATATTATTAACATATATAAGTTAGCAAAATAGCAAAGTAGCAAAGTAGTGCCAGACACTTACCACGTGTCTGGCACTTTTTAATTAAAGCAAAAATATTATTTAATAAAGAAAATATAACTTGACACATCAATCTTTAATAATATAATTAAATTAAGAAAATATTTAAAAAGAGGTTAATATTGATTGGGGCGAAATCTGATGAGTAGTCAAAAGAAGAAAGTAAGAATGAAGGATATTGCAGATAAATTAAATATATCTGTCAATGCAGTTTCATTAGCTTTAAATAATAAGGCAGGGGTTAGTTCAGAAACAAGACAAAAGGTTTTAGAAATTGCCAATGAGCTTGAATATGTGGACAGATCACCATCTTTAATTAAAAAAAATCAGCTCAATAATATTTGCTTAATGATAGAGGAAAGAAATTTTAAAGATGTAAGGTTTTATTCCAGTGTAATATTAGGAATAGAAAGTGAAGCTAAAAAAAATAATTATGATTTAATTGTGACATTCATTGATAAAAATAATTATACTATTCCGTCAAGTATAGAACAGAAAAAGGTTTCGGGAATAATAATAGTAGGAACTGTTGATGATGAATATTTGAAAAGAGTTTTATATTATGGAATTCCGATCATACAGGTTGACAATGCATCTTTTTCAATAAATACAGATGCTGTATTAACTCAAAACATATCAGGAGCATATATGGCAACAAAATATCTTATAGATAATAATCATAAGGAAATAGGTTTTTTTGGAGAAAAGGATTTAACATTAAGTTTTTATGAAAGATGGATTGGATTTAATAAGTCTATGGAAGATAATGGCCTTACCATAGACGAAAAACTGTGTTTAACAAATTCTATAGAAAATTATGCTTTAAAAAATGATTATAAAGCTGTAAAAGAAATAATAGAGAAGATGGATAAGCTTCCTACTGCTTGGGTTTGTGCTAATGATAGTGCTGCTGTAACTTTAATAAATGCTTTAAATATAATCAATATAAGAGTTCCAGATGATATTTCTGTTATAGGGTTTGATGATATAGACCTATGTAAGGCAATTACTCCAAATCTTACTACTATAAGAATAAATAAAAATTTTATGGGAGCTCAGGCTGTTAGAAATTTGCTCTGGAGAATGGAAAATATAGATGAACCTAATTACCATACAAGAATGGCTGTAGAACTTATAGAAAGAAAATCAGTTAAGAGAATATAGAAGTATGCTATTATTTTTGTAAATATTTTAGTTTTAATTATATTATCATATTATACTCAAAATTTAATTTAACTCATTTAATAAATGGCATTTAAAGTTTTAATAGCATTAGTATAAAGTAGAAGATAATACTATATATGAAAATGATTACACAATATTATAAATATTGTGTAATCATTTTTTACTGTATATTAAAGTTTAAAGCCATATTAATTGGAGATTTATTAATATTAAAGTTACTTAACTTTAATATTAATTTATTATTTAAGCAAAATAAAACTAAATTAAAGCATGATTAGCATTGAAATTGTATTTATAAAGTTATATAATTAATTAGAGAAAACTAAAAGAAATAAGAGCATATTAAAGTTAGCCAATAATTTACTTTAATTAAAGTAACCTAAAATAATTATTTAAATATAAAAAAGGGGGATAAATTAATGAATAAGAAGGTATCAAAAGTACTTATTACCCTACTAGCATTTTCACTTTTATTTACTTCTTGCGGCAGCTCATCAAATGGTAAAAGCGATAAGGAAGCTGATAAGCAAGAAAAGGTTACTATACGCCTTTCAACATGGGCAGGGGAGGAAGAAGCAAAAGAACTTCAAGGTATTATTGACAAATTAAATGCTAAATCAGATAAATATAAAATAGTTCAGGATTCAAATCCTGCAGATTACGATACAAGAATTACAACACAACTTTCAGGAGGTGGCGGACCTGATTTATTTTGGGTAAGTGCTCAAAGAGCAGCTCAATTTGCAGCAAATGGAGTTATGCTTGATATAACAGATAAATTAAATTCATCAAGTAGTCCTGCTGCAAAGGTTTCAGATTATTTTGACACAGCATTACAGCCATTTAAAAAAGATGATAAAGTTTATGGACTACCATGGATTGAGCAGCCTATAGTGCTTTATATAAACAAAGATTTATTTGATAAAGCAGGGGTGCCTGTTCCTGGTGAAGGATGGAATTGGGATAAATTCCTTGAGACTGCAAAAAAATTAACCATAGATAGTAATGGAAAACATCCTGGAGAAAGTGGATTTGATTCAAAAAATGTTAAACAATGGGGATTTACTTTAAACGGATGGCCACCAGTACAGATGTTTATATGGCAAGCAGGTGGAGATGTAATAGCTCCTGATTTTAGTAATTCGCCAATTGATACACCTGAGGCAAAGGCCGGATTTAAATTTTATTCCGATTTAATAAACAGCCCAATGGTTCCTCCACAGCAGACAATAAAAGATCGTGGATTTGATGCAATGTTTAAGAATAAGCAAGTTGCTATGTTCATGGGTGGAGCTGCAGATGCACTTGAAACCAAAGTTGATTTTAAGTGTATGGTTTGTGAAGTACCTGTAGGTCCTAAAGGAGAAAAAGCCACTTTAGGAGATGTTCTTGGTATGGGAATAAATGCTAATACAAAGAATAAGGATGCTGCATTTGAGGCTTTAGTTGATTTAACAGATGCAATTCATCAGTGGAAGGTTATGCCTCCACGTAAATCTCTTGCAACAGTTGATGAAATGGAAAAATTGCATCCAGAAAGAAAAGATTCTATGAATGCAATAATAAATTCAATGGATTATGCAAGACAATATAGGTATTTTAAAAACTACCCAGATTGGGATAATATGTTCTGGACACAACTTATGGACCCAATTGTTAATGCTCATGGAAATCCAGAAAAATTAATACCAACTGTTAAGCCGCAGTTGGATGCTACATTAAAGAAATAATATTATAAAAGTAACAATTAGGAGGCACTTTTAGCGCCTCCTAATTATTGCTAAAAGAAGGTGAATTTATGGAACGTTATTTAGGAACCTTTGAGCGCTGGCTTATTGTACCGGTTATTTTGACAGCTATTGCCTTTGCAACTTATTATTTACTTAAACGTCATGGCTGGAAGCAGCGCCAGGCTACAGGCTTTGCACTTATTACTCCATGGCTTGTAGGTTTTATTATATTTACTGCATTCCCATTAATCTATTCATTATATTTAAGTTTTACAGATTATAGCCTTTTTGGAAAACCAAAATGGGTAGGACTTAAAAATTATATATGGCTATTTACAAAGGATGTTGAATTTTGGCCATCAGTTAAAATAACACTGCTTTATGCAGCGTTGACTGTACCTATAGGAGTTATTGGATCCTTGCTTGTTGCATTGCTTTTAAACAAAAAAGTAAAAGGGATAGGTGTATTTAGGACTATTTATTATCTTCCAGCTGTACTCCCCGAGGTAGCAGTTGCCCTTTTGTGGAGATGGCTTTTTAATAGTGATTCAGGATTATTAAATTATTTTCTAAGTCCTATTTTAAAATTGTTTGGATTAGGAAAACCTAATTGGTTTGGCGATCCAAAATTTGTTTTGCCAGCATTTGTAATAATGAGCGTTTGGGGTATATTTGGAACTAATACTGTTGTATTTTTAGCAGGGCTTCAAGGGGTGCCAAAAAGTTTATATGAAGTAGCAGATTTAGATGGTGCTAGTTCATATAAAAAATTTAAGTATATAACTGCCCCGCAGATTTCTCCTATTATTTTGCTTCAAATTATTATGGGAATGATAAGCTCGCTTCAAATATTTACTGTTGCAATGTTTGTTCGTCCTACGACAGCAGCTGGAAAGTTTATGAATCAGCTTATATATGAAAGAGGATTTACTCAGCTTCATATGGGTGAGGCATCAGCTGTTGCATGGGTTTTATTTGTAATAATTTTAGCTCTTACACTTCTTGTATTCAGATCAACTCCTGCATGGGTTTATTATGAAGCAGAGGTTAAGAGGTAAGGAGGTGCTATTATGGAAAATGCAATTTCAAAACAAAATACTTCAGCAAAAAGAAAAAAGGTAATAAAAAGTACAATAACCTATATTATTCTTTCAGCCATTGCCGTTTTAATATTGCTTCCATTTTTTTGGATGCTTTCAACGGCTTTAAAAACTAATGCAGATATATTTGAGTGGCCTCCTGTGTTGTTTCCCAAATCACCACACTGGGAAAATTTTGCTAATGCATGGAAAGCACTGCCTTTTAACAAGTATTTATTAAATACGATTTTTGTTGTAGTACTTGGTATGACAGGCGAAATAATTAGTGAAACTATTGTTGCTTATGGATTTGCAAGATTTAATTTTCCGGGAAAGAATATAATATTTTTTATACTTCTGGCTACAATGATGCTTCCTTTCCATGTTACTTTAATACCAACTTTTATTATATGGAAAAAGCTCGGACTTGTAGGCACATTTGACCCATTAGTTCTTAGATCATGGACAGCTTGGGGTCCCTTTTATGTATTTCTTTTACGACAGTTTTTTATGGGAATACCAACAGAATTAGATGATGCTGCTGAAATAGATGGAGCTTCACCTATGCAAACATTTTTTCACATAATACTGCCTCAAATAAAACCAGCATTATTGGCTGTTTGTGTATTTGCTTTTAAGGGATACTGGAATGACTTTTTAGGGCCACTTGTTTACCTTACAGATATGGATTATTATACTATGAATATGGGAATGTATTTCTTTATGGGTGGAGTCAGTGAGGCACCAAAATGGAATTATTTAATGGCAATGTCATCTATTGTTGCATTACCAACTATTCTTTTATTCTTCTTCGCTCAAAAATATTTTGTAGAAGGAGTAACATTTACAGGATTAAAAGATTAATAATTATGTAATTTTCCAGGAGGGTATAAGTATAATGAAGCTTAAAACAATAAGTGAGTTATTAGATTCTTATAAATCAAATAATAATAAGATATTTGGAGAAAAACTTATATTTAAAGGAATTGAAGGTAAGGACGTTTATAATATAACAGCTCCTTTTGAAGATGACGGAGATTTAGTAATTGCAGGAAGAGTAGAAGACAGAAATTGTGAGCAATCAAAAGTTAAATTTTTTATAAATAGGGATGGAGTTTGGATACCAAGAACAAATACGGTTGAATTTGATCTCCAAGATCCTTTTGTTACCTTAATAGATAGTGAATTGATTTTCGGCGGGGTTGAAATCCATCCCCATCCCATTATTAAAGGTGCATCAGGGTATAAGACAGTATTTTATAGAGGACAGAACATAAATAGCCTGAAGAAATTTACAGAGGGTCCTGAAATGATGAAGGACATAAGACTTGTAAAACTCATTAATGGAGAAATTGGTGTATTTACAAGGCCTCAAGGGGAAGCAGGCAAAAGGGGAAAGATTGGCTTTACTAAAATAAAATCCCTTGAAGAATTAAATAGCGATGTTATTAGTATGACACCCTTGCTAGAAGGGCAATTTGCTGATGATGAATGGGGAGGTCCAAATCAAATCCACATATTGGAAAATGGTTTGCTGGGAATATTAGGCCATATAGCTTGTTTTGATAATGAAGGAAACAGACACTATTATTCTATGGTATTTGCATATAATGCAGATACAGATGAAGCTTCAGAAATAAAAATAATAGCTGCAAGGAGTGATCTGCCAAGAGGAGAAGCTAAAAGACCAGATTTAGAGGATGTTATTTTTAGTGGTGGATTAGTGAGGCTAAAAAATGGAAAGGCAGAGCTATATTTAGGAGCAAGTGATGCAGAAGCATATAAAGCTATAATTGATGATCCATTTGCAGAATATGAGAGATAATTGTTTAAGGAGGGCTACATGTTTAAGCTTAAAAGATTAACAGAAAAACCAATTTTAATGCCAAATGAAAAAAATGATTGGGAAAAAGCTGCAGTTTTTAATGCAGCTGCTATATATAAGGATGGTCTTGTCCATATGTTTTATAGAGCATCCGATAATAGCTTTGTGCTTGATAGTGACAGACCTGAAGAAGAACATAAATTTGTATCTTCAATAGGATATGCTATTAGTGAAGATGGAATAAGTTTCAAGCGTTTTAATGAACCTGTTATAGTTAGTGAAAACGAACAAGAGGCATGGGGGACAGAAGACCCAAGGATTAGTGAAATTGATGGGACATATTATATGCTTTATACTGGATTTGGTGGGAAGGACTGGAACAATTTCAGGATAAGCCTTGCTTATTCAAAGGATTTAAAAAATTGGCATGGGCACAGAGTGCTTATTGATGAACCTAATAAGGATGCAGCACTACTTCCGCAAAAGATTGATAATAATTTTGTAATGTTTCATAGAAGGATGCCTGACTTGTGGATTGGATACTCAGAGGATTTAAAAGAGTGGAAAAATCATAAGATAATTATGTCCCCAATTAAGGGCACATGGGAAAGCAAAAAGATAGGTATTGCAGCACCGCCTATAAAAAGAGAGGATGGATGGCTTCTTATATATCATGCTGTGGATGATAATAATGTCTATAGATTGGGCGCAGCACTTTTAGACTTAAATGATCCATCTATAGTAATTCATAGGCAGAAAGAACCTATACTGGAGCCTGAGCTATCTTGGGAAAAAGAAGGACTTATTCCTAATGTAATATTTAGCTGCGGGGCAGTCGAAATTGATGATAAATATTATGTTTATTATGGGGCTGCTGATAAAACCATAGGTGTTGCAGCTATTGAAAAGGATAAGGTTATATTTTAAAAGTGCCAGGCACTTTAAATCATTCATAATAAAAGAAGATTACGAATTACGAATAATATAATCATTAGTAGGGAGCGGTCTTGACCGTTCCGCCCCCCAAATTCAGATTGCCCTGCAGATGCCATAGAATGGAATTGCCACCTGGGTGTTGGCACTGTTACATCCCCCAGATTTCGCTCGTTCATCAACGGAACGGTCAAGACTGTTCCCTACAACTAATTCTCAATTCTACATTTTACATTATAAAAAATGTTTCGCATTTTCTAACAATCGTTCACTAGTTCACTTGCCACCTGGCACTTTTATAATGAAGGACTTTTGGAGCTACTGATTACTCCGCATGCCAGCTTTCTTCCTGAAGCACCTGCGGGCTGGGTTCTATAATCATCAGGGTTTTCATGTATAATTACTGATTTTCCAATTACATCATTAACTTTAAATTTATCGGTAAAAAAGCACATAGATGCAGTCCCGTGATTAGAAAAGAGAACAGGAAAATCCCCTGCATGATTGCCGTGAGGCTGATTAGTAGGATTCCAGTGGCCTCCAGCAGCTTTAAATGGATCATTTGGATCGCCAACTTCGCAGTTCCCAAATTCGTGGATATGAAATCCATGAGGACCAATTGGTGGATTATTTCCTGAAGCAGGTTTATAATCAGGAAGACCTATAACTGAAACGCATACCCATGTGCCATTAGGTACATCAGTAAAATATATTACACCTTTAATATCTGGTGCATAAGGTCCTCCTTTTATAGCAGCAGAGGCAGTTGTTGTCTTACTTTCACTTCTGTACATATTAATTGCCGTAGGATTGTAAAGCATATAACTAAGCTGAGGTAAATACACTGGAATCATATTGTTAAACATCATCCACCATGGGTAATAGTTTTCCATGTAAGGATACAATTTCATAACCTTCTTTCAAAATATTAATATATTTTTATAGTATGCTTGTTAAATAAAAAAGGTAATATTATAAAAGCGGAACTTATGTATGATGGAGTTTTGAAAATAAATAAATTATATGAGATAAGGTGAAATTATATATAATTTAGAGGATAATATAGTTGGTGACGTTTATGGTATATAGTAATAGAAGAAGAAATCATATTCATATTATTAGGCAGTATAATAATGAAGATATGGAGTATACAGGAACAAGGCTTGTAATATTTTTAAAGAAAAAGGGCAAGCTTATTTACGACTTTGATGATTTTAAAGAGCACAAATATAAAAATCCAAAAGATAAGAAAAATTATAAAAGTAAGTGGAAAATCCAGCCCTGCAGTATTGAAGGAATAATAAAAAAGACTATGACAAACTGCAGTGAGGATGAAAAATATTTTATGGAGCATATAATATATGAATCAGATAAAATAGATATAGAGGACTATATAGATAAAGTGCTTTTGGAAGAAAACTTAAGTATAACGTCCTAACATATGGTAAAAAATGCTCCCTTTCAAGCAAGCAAGTTTTTATTATTTAACTTGTCTACCTATAAGGGAGCATATCAATGCAATAGCCTCAATTCTCTCTTTAAACTTTACTTGCTGTTAATTTGTGTAGTTATAAAAGTTTATAAACTATAGCTTCATAAGGTTTTAAAGCGATATTGCTTATATCTTTATTTTCATCATCATAGTTACTCAATATAACTTCTGCCTTATTATATTTTATTCCGTTTGGAAGTATAAACTTCTCATTATTTCCTTTTAAATTAATAACTACAAAAAGTCTTTCATCACCTAATGTTCGCATATAAGAAAATACATTTTCACATACTTCAAAAGCCTTAAAATCCCCATATACAATAGATTTATACTCTTTTCTCATTTTAATAAGCTTTTTATAATAATAAAAAATTGAATTTGGATCTTTAAGAGCTTTTGCAACATTTATATCTTTATAATTAGGATTCACTTTTAACCAAGGGTCATGTTTAGAAAAACCAGCATTTAAAGTATCATCCCACTGCATTGGAGTCCTTGCATTATCCCTGCTGGACTTATGAACAGCTTCCATAAGTGTTTCTTTAGGTATCCCTTCATTTAATTTTTCATGGTATGCATTAAGAGTTTCAATGTCATTATAGTCCTCTATACTATCAAAGCTTACATTTGTCATTCCAATTTCTTCACCTTGATAAATATATGGTGTTCCCTTTAGTGTATGCAAAACTGTAGCAAGCATTTTTGCAGATTCTACTCTAAAATTTTTGTCATCTCCAAAACGTGAAACCATTCTTGGCTGATCATGATTATTCATATAAAGGGAATTCCATCCTTTATCCTTTAATGCTTCCTGCCACTTAATTAATACATTTTTAAAATCTTTTGCCTTCCAAGGAATTACGTCCCCTTTGCCGCCTTTGCCTTCATCTATTCCCATAAGCTCAAACTGAAATATCATATTAAGCTCTTTCCTGCTTTCATCCACATAATCTCCTGCAATTTCTGGAGTTACAGAGGGAGTTTCTCCTACAGTCATTATGTCATATTTTGAAAGCACTTCATGATTCATTTCCTTTAAAAATTCATGGACTCTTGGCCCATTTGAATAATATTTAGATCCGCCCATTTTATCATCAGGAAAATCTTGATCCTTTGAAATGAAATTTATTACATCCATTCTAAAGCCATCAATCCCCTTATCAAGCCAAAATTTCATCATATCATAAATTGCTTTTCTTAACCTTTCATTTTCCCAGTTTAAATCCGGCTGCTTTACTGCAAACAAATGAAGATAATATTCATCAGTTTTTTTATCAAACTCCCATGCAGGACCGCCAAAACATGATTTCCAATCATTTGGCTCCTTCCCGCCCTTTCCTTCTTTCCAAATATAAAAATCTCTATATGGATTATCCTTTGATTCTCTTGATTTCTTAAACCATTCATGTTCATCTGATGTATGATTTACAACAAGATCCATTATTATCCTTATGCCTCTTTTATGAGCTTCACATAAGAGTTCATCAAAATCTTCCATGGTACCAAACTCATCCATAATGTCCCTATAATCGCTTATGTCATATCCATTATCTGCATTGGGTGACTTATATATAGGATTCAGCCATATAATATCTATGCCAAGTTCCTTCAGATAATCAAGTTTACTAGTAACCCCTTTTAAATCCCCTATTCCGTCCCCATTTGAATCATAAAAGCTCCTTGGATATACTTGATATACAACTCCTTCTTTCCACCATTTTCTTTCCATATTATTATCCTCCCTATCTTAATTTTATTAACCTTTCACGGCACCTGATGTAAGATCTGATACAATTCCTTTTTGAAATATTAAGACCATTATAATAAGTGGTACTGTAACAACTACAGTAGCTGCAGCTGCTTCTCCCCATGGAATAGTGTACTATCTCTACTTTTTCAGTTATACAAACTTTTCTAGGTGCTTTATTCCTAATATAAGCCCTTCTTTAACCTTTTCTACGCTGCCTTCATATAATGGGTCTTCATGTTCTATACTTATAGTCCCATCATAGCCATTTTTTCTTAGAAGGCTAATTAGCTTTCCCCAATCAACTTGTCCAAGTCCTGGCATACGATATCTCCAGTAACCTATATTATCCTCTCCATCATTAAAAATCTGCCTGTCATATATTCCATATTTATTTAATCTACCAGTATAAATTTCTACATCCTTTGCATGTACATGAAAAATTCTATCCTTAAAATCTTCAGCAGCTTTCATATAGTCGATAAATTGCGGCATTAAATGAGATGGATCAAAGTTCAGCCCAAAGTTTTTACTTGGTACTCTTTTAAACATTTCCTCCCAAAGCTCAGGTGTATAGGATATAGTTCCTGGTAAATCAGGGTACTGCCAACCTCTCATATGGCAATTTTCAATCATTAACTTAATACCGTTTTTTTCAGCATAAGCTGTTAACTCACTAAATACTTTTTCAAATTCATCAAAGTTTTCCTTCATATTTTTATCAATATTTCTTCCTACAAATGTACCTACATAAGGTGTATCAAGCATTACTGCTGCATCAATACACTTTTTAACATGATTATTTATAAATGCTCTTTTTGTAGGATCTCTATCTAAGTTGTTATCATAATAAGCAAGAGAAGAAATCTTAAGACCATATTCTTTAAAATAGGTTTTTATTTCCTCAGCCTGCTCCTTAGTAAGGTTTTCCACGTCTATATCACTTGATGAATAATCTCTGTTATTTTCTTTTGGCCAGCAGGCAACCTCTAAAGCCTTAAATCCATTTTCACTTGCCCATTTAGCCTTTTCCTTCAAAGGCATATTTCCCAAACATACTGTTAAAAATCCTAAATCCATTTTATTCATCCTTTCATAGATTAAATTTATTTTAAGGGTGATATCCCTATACTTTTTTGTAATTTCATAATTTCTGTAAAACTTTTATATTGCAGATGAGTTTTAATAATAATTAAAAGTATACTGCTTTCCCTGTTTTTGAAGATTCATAAATTGCTTCAAGTATTTGAGTTACCACCATTGCCTGCTCCGGCTTAACAAGCGGCTCCGTATCATTTATTATACTTTCAATCCAAAGTCTTGCCTCAAGTTCCTCAGGTTTTTCTGTTTTTCCATCATAAAAATCAACTCCGCCAGGATTCAGCTCAACTTTAGTCTCATATAATTTACTAAATTTTTCTCCATTGATTCTAAGACTATCCCTCATGTCAGCTCCACCCCCTGTACCGCAAAGGGATGTTTGAGCTTCTCCTACGTCTAAACTGTTAAGTGCCCAGCTTGATTCAAGAACTATAACTGCACCATTTTCCATAGTAATAAATCCGAAAGCTGAATCCTCTACAGTAAATTTTTTAGGATCCCAGGGTCCCCAAGCATTAGCTGCATTTTCTTTGTTTGACAATTTATGAAATGTGCTCCCCATTACAGATTTGGGCTTATAGTTGTTCATCATCCAAAGTGTTAAATCTAAAGCATGGGTTCCAATATCTATTAATGATCCTCCACCTTGCTCATCTTCATTTAAAAATACTCCCCAAGTAGGTACTGCTCGTCTTCTTATAGCGTGAGCCTTAGCATAATATATTTCCCCAAGGTCTCCCCTTTCACAAATATTGTGTAAATACTGTGAATCAGCTCTAAAGCGATTTTGATATCCTATAGTAAGCTTCTTTTTCGATTTTTTAGCTGCTTCAACCATAGCCCTTGCCTCAGCTGAAGTCTTTGCCATAGGCTTTTCGCACATTACATGTTTCCCTGAATTTAACGCATCTATTGTTATAAATGAATGAGATTTGTTGGGTGTACAAACATGGACTACATCTATGGATTTATCATTCAGCAGTTCTTTATAGTCTTTATAGACTTTTGCATCCTTAGTTCCAAACTTTTCTGCTGCATTTTTTGCTCTTTCTTCAATAATATCGCAAAATGCAGTCATCTCAACATTGTCAAGTTTAGCTAAACTCGGCATATGCTTTCCATTAGCTATACCTCCGCAGCCTATAATCCCCACCTTAATTTTTCTACTTCTTTCCATGGTATCCCTCCCTAGAATTTTTACAATATTCTATAAATATTACATATACTTTCCTTTACAAATTCATTATATAAAAAAATATCGGAAAATTCTTCCCGATATTTGCTAATTTATCCTCAAATTTTGCTTTTCCTGTACTGAGATGGTGTTTGGCCTTTTACTTCTTTAAATACCCTGTTAAATGTTTTAATACTATTAAAACCAGATTTATAGGCTATCTCAGTAATATTACTATTACTATTTAAAAGCTCCCATTCAGCTTTTGTAATTCTAAAATTACTCAAATATTGACTAAATGTTATACCCGTATTTTTTTTAAAGAATCTTGTAAAGTGATAAATGCTATATCCTGCCACAAAAGCAGCTTGTTCCAAAGATATTTCCAAAGAATAATTTTTTTCTACATACTGAAATACATTTTCTAATCTATTTAATGTATCTATTTGCCTATTTTCATCTTCATAAGTCCTCTTTTCCATAGGAACTTTTCTAATAAGAAGTACAACTAAATCATAAAGTCTTGCCTTCAAAGCTAATTTATAACCTTCCTTTTTCTCATTATATTCCCTGATAATATCCTTTATCTGTTCTTCCATCTCAGCCTTTACATCTGAATCCCAATATCTGCTAAGCCTTTTAGATCTGTCAAACAGCAGCCTTATTTCTTTTTTATCGCTAATAGCTGAATCAATATTATCAAATATAGAAAGATTAAATTGAATTACTATACGATTGCTTTGATTATACTCTGGCATAAAGCAGTGGATATCCCCACTGTTTATAAGAAGGATATCTCCCTTCATAAGGTTGTACATCTTATCATTTACTCCAACTTTTACGCTGCCCTCTATCATATATATAATTTCAATTTCATTATGCCAGTGATGAGCCACCGGGCAGCTGCCCTCATTAATAAAAAGCCTAAAAGGAAAGTCAGGCTCCAATACATTTTTTTCAAACCAAGCTTCCATGTTTTAATCATTCCTTTATCTTTTGATGAACGCAAGGACGCTAAATGCAAGATAAAATTTGCACAATATATATCGTATGTAAATTTCTTAGTGCAACAGCTCTACTTGACAAGTTTATAAAGTCTTAGCCGAAAACCACTATCCCTTTAGGGTAGTGGATGAAGGCTTATCCCTGCTCTTGAATGTACTTTTCTATAGCTTCT
>DHEX01000056.1:0-6451 GCA_002400085.1 Clostridiaceae bacterium UBA4839
TCCTCCGCCTACGATCCCAAATTAGGAGAGATAATCTCAGCACAAATAATACAATCATTTTTAACATTAAAAAAGCAGGCATAATGCCTGCGGGTGTTGGGGTGGTAATATTACATTTTTGGTTCGAAACTTCCGCAATCGGTAGCTTCAACTTCTCTAGTTGGTGTAGAATGATTAACTACATTAATTTTGTTTAATGTGCAGTAATCGTCTTCACCGCAGTGGTGCTTGCAGTCTGTAACTGTACAGCCGATATGCTCATTATGCTTGCCTGTATGCCCTAAGTTCATAAAAACATCTCCAATCTTTTATAATTTTAGGAAAATATCAACTTTTTGAAAATACTCTACTTTACAGTAGGTTATGCGTAACTCCATACTATTACCATATGGGGTGTCCGTCATCAACTCGACAATGATTATTACCTTTTTACACTTGCATCACCGAACTTTACCTCAGTTCTACTTAAACACAAGCGACAGAGCAACGGTCTGTTGCGTCAACCGTGTAGGTGTCATGAGTTAATAATCGTAGTATAGATTTCTCTATACTTAGTCTGGTGAACTTAGGCTCCTAGAAGCCACGATGCCTTTAGGCTCGTGGTAGTTCACATTTTGTGGCCAACAAAGGTTTAGTTAATTTAAATATTTTTAGAGAAGCCTTTGCTTCAAATATATTTTAACCATATATGCAGCAAATATTCTTTTAATTTTTTTTATCCGATGGCTACCATCCGTAATATCTAACGGCTGCTACGCCCCTGGATCGGTTCTTCTAAGATTCAGGTGGAGATGGTGCATTTCTTATAAGTAGGCTCCACCTGAGTCTAAGAATCACCTTATCCGATGGCTATCATCCGCAATAAAAAAGACGGTTAAACCGTCTTTTTTATTTTTTTACGGTAAATATATATGACAGAGGATGAAGCTAAAACAATAATTATAATAGAAATTAAGGTATTATTATTTGAAGTCTCGTAGGTTATTCGAGCAGCAACCGGTGTATNNTGAATTTTCATGGGATCATTGTGAATAAAAGTTACAGCGTTAATGTGGTTTTCACAAAAGGATGCATGATCGCTGTTAGCTTCATAGAGAGTTTCATTTTCAATAGAATTTGATCTTAAAAGCTTTGAGACATCTCTTGTAAATGATTCGCTTCCCTTATCAGACAAAATTGTTAGTGGAATATCTGATTTTGAGCCTACCATATCAAAATTTATACATTCGGCATCTTTTAAGCTAACAGGAGGATTTTCAACAAAATATTTTGAGCCAATTAGGCCCTCTTCCTCTCCGTTAAAGGCTGCAAATATTATTGTTCTTTCAGGGGATTCGTCCTTTAAAACTCTTGCACATTCAAGGAGAAAACCAGTTCCAGAAGCGTTATCAAAAGCTCCAGGATATATAATCCCATCTGCATCAAAGCCCACATGATCAAAGTGAGCTGAAAGAACAAGAGGAGGAAGGGATGGATTTTTTCCTTCAATTTTAGCAATTACATTTTTAGCAGCTGTACTTTTAACTTGCACAGGGCTTGAAACTTCAAGGATATTACCCTCATTTATATATTTTTTTATTTCTTCACAAATGCTGTCATTAGTAATAATTTTTATAATTCCGTCATTTTTAAACTCCTGATTTTTATAAGGACTTCTAAATCTAAAATTTGACTCCTGCCATGAATATATTAAAGCCTTCACTCCTGCATTTTTAAGCGATAAATCAAAATCATAGGAATCCTTATTTTCTCCAAAGGGAGCTTTTTTTGTTATAATAATAGGACTATTGCCTTTTATTTGGCTTGAAGAATATAGGTTGTCAAAAAATTCTGCATTCCCTGCCGCCTTTCCGTTTGAGGAAGCACCATAGGTACATTCTTTAAAGTCTTTTCCATATTCATATTTTTTAATTATTTTTTTATCTTTATTAATTACATTAAGAAAAGCTTCACCCTTTAGTTGAGGGACAACAATGCTGAAGCTTTGAAAATATGTTCCTTTATCATCATAGGGCAAAAGACCATATTCCTTAAATTTGTTTTTTATATATTCTGCAGCCATTTCATTTCCGCTATCCCCTGCCAGTCTTCCTTTATATTTATCAGAGGACAGCTCAGATATAGTATTTTTTACATTAGAGGATGAAAACTTTTCTTCCCCAAAGGCACAAGGGCTAATAAATAAAAAAAGTGTTAGAATAGCAAATATTATTTTTTTAAACTTCATGGTTTTTCCTCCATACTTTCTATATTATGTTTTATTTATATATTCTTTGGAATATACCCACATTTCTATATTATCATCATTTTATATTATGTTGAATATTATTAATTAAGGTTAAATGGGGGGTGATGTATTGCCAGAATTGGATGGAATAGATGGTAAAGTTGAAAGTGTATTTAACGAAATAACTAAAAAAATAAGAGAAAATCAAAAAGAAGTTTATAACGATAATGATTATGATGATTGCTTTGATGAATATTTGCTTAACAGCGTATCTGAAGGAGCAAAAAGCTATAAAAAAGTTCCATTCTTTGAATGTGATTCCTGTAGAAAGAAACAAGTAATAATTGACCAGTATAATAAGGTATGCAACAAAGAATATATTCCCCCCTATGTTGACAAAGATTGCAGGGATTTTAAATTATCCCTAGTTATTCAAAAAATTGATGACAAAATAATTGAAAGAGTTTTTAATTACCTTCTTTTTAGAACCAGCATAAAAGAAATTTTATGTAAAATTGATGACCCTGAGTGGAAAAAAGAAGCAAGGTCTCTGCTTATTGCTTCGGGGTATAACAATTTTATCAGAAATAATTTTGGAAAATTTAATAAAAATCAAATTATAGATCTTTTATTTGATATAAACTACTGCTTTTTTGATGAGGATTATAAAAGAAATTTAGATAAAGATGAATGTATTGATATGGTTAAATATTATATTGTGTTAACAGTAAGGGATAAAATCAAGGAAAGCTTGTTTAAAATAGCAAAACTAATTGAACTTGAGCTGGAATATAAAATAGCTGTAATAGAAGGGGAAATAAGATATATAATAAGATGTATTTTACAAGAAATTGTTGTAACCCCCCTGCCTACAACTAACTATAATATAACTCATTTTAACGAGATAGGAAGTTTAACTGAGCTTTTGAAAATATTTAATGGCTTTGAAGGAGGCAAGCATGATGAAAGGTCTGATTTTAAAGAAATTAGGGATACAATTGCAAAATATGAAAAAGTAGTTAGAACTACTTTTGAGCTTTTAAATGATAAAATAAAGGAATATGGATGCTTAATTGATCAGAGAAAATTTATTGTAGGGGTAACAGGAATATGCGAAAGACCCAATGTATATCCTGTTTATGATTATGAAGGCCAAAATGTAATTATTCCACCTGTGCCTATTGTAATATTAAACTCTCCATCTAATTCAAGGGAAGCAGATTCTAATCCTTCTGATTCAGATGGAAACTCATCAGTTTAGAGGAACTTATCCAGAAGCTTAGTGTGTGTCTCTTATTCCGCCACTTTTTAAAGAAGTTATGTGCTGCACACAACTTTGGCAGCTAATTGGTAAGCGGGTAAGTATAGGTGGAGGGGTATAAGGGCGGTTAGCTGTTGAATAAAAAGGTTTTTCATGCTATATATTTGCAATTTAAGTAATAATTATGAATATTAGCTCAATATATAGACTTTATTACCCAATAAGTATATTATATTAGTTGAAATATGTATGTTACTTTTATTGTAGGGGGTAATAAAATGTCAAGGGTACTCGTTGAGGTTACAAGGGGACCTATTGTTGAGTGCATCCACAGAGGTGATGTGGCCGTTGTAAATAATAGGGGAGATTTACTTTATAGTGCAGGAGATCCATATAAGGTAACTTATTTTAGATCTTCAGCAAAACCAATTCAAGCTTTTGAAGTTATTCTTTCAAGGGCTGCAGAACACTTTAAATTGACAGATAAAGAAATTGCTATAATGTGTGCATCACACTATGGAGAAGATTACCACATAAAAACAGTAGAAGGAATTCTAAAGAAAATAGGACTTACTAAGGATAATCTTCTTTGCGGTATAACGTCTTCCTTAAATCCGGATTATGCAATTGAACTTGCCAGAAAAAATACGGTTTTAAATCAACTTTATAATAACTGTTCAGGAAAGCACTCAGGAATGCTTTCTGTATGTGTACAAAAGGGGTATGATGTAGACAGCTATAATAAGGTAGATCATCCAGTACAGATAGCTATGAAGGGTATAGTAGCTAAAATGTGCGGAATTGATGAAAAGGATATTGTAATTGGAACTGATGGCTGTACAGTTCCTGTTTTTGGTATGCCAGTTTACAATATGGCTCTTGGATATGCAAAACTTGCTAATCCTGATGTATTAGATGATTCTTATAAAAAAGCTGCAAAAAGAATATTTAAATCCATGAATGAATATCCTGAGATGATTGCAGGAACTAATGGTTTTTGCAGCGAGCTCATGAGAAAGACTCATGGCAAATTAATTGCAAAGCTTGGTGCAGATGGTGTTTACTGCATAGGGGTTAAGGACAAAAATATTGGTATCGCTATTAAAATTGAAGATGGTGCTTCAAGGGCGCTATCGCCTGCAGCTATGCAAGCTCTTGAAGATCTTGATGTTTTAACTAAGGAAGAGATTGAAAGTCTTAAGGATTTTAAAGTTAAACCAAATAAAAATAATATAGGAAATGCAGTTGGAGAAATAAGACCAGCATATCATCTTGAAAAGAAATAAATAGTTGTGATATATAATATAAAGTGATTTTATTGCTGTTTCAAAATAATTTTTAATAAGTTATTTTGAAACAGCCTTTTTATTCAATAAACTAAATTTAGATTTAATACACCGCTCCCTACCATAATTTATTCATTAATGATTTTAAATTATGAATTGCAGTTTACTCAACTTTATGGTTTTTATAATATGTAAATTGAGGTAAAATAAATATAGTGATTTTAATAATAGATGGAGGTATTTTAATTTTATGACTGATATAGTAAAAGTATTATCGAAAGAGCTTAATATAAAGGAGTGGCAGGTTAAAAACACCATTGATTTAATTGATGCAGGAAACACTATCCCTTTTATAGCAAGATATAGAAAGGAAGCAACTGGTGAGCTTGATGATACAGTTCTTAGAAATTTTTATGAAAGACTTAATTATTTAAGAAACTTAGAATCAAAAAAGGACGAAGTTAAAAGGCTTATCACAGAGCTTGGAAAGTTAACTGACGAAATTGCTGCAAACATTGATAATGCACAAAGTATTACAGAAGTTGATGATATTTATAGGCCTTTTAGACCAAAGAAAAGAACAAGAGCAACTATTGCAAAGGAAAAAGGCTTAGAGCCCCTTTCTAATTTTATTATTGCTCAGGATTTCACATCTTCCCTTTTAAAGGAAGCTGAAAAATACATAAACGATAATGTTAAATCAGCTGAGGATGCAATTTCAGGAGCTCTCGATATTATTGCAGAGAATATTTCAGATAATGCTGATTTTAGAAAGAAAATAAGGCAATTTACATTTAATGAAGGGCTTATTGTAACTAAAAAAACAAAGGACGAGATATCCCCTTATGAAATGTATTATGATTATAAGGAAAAAGTTTCAAGAATGGCACCTCATAGGATTCTTGCTGTAAACAGAGGGGAAAAGGAAGAATTTTTATCGGTAAAAATTGAAATAGATACAGATAAGATACTTAATTATCTTGAAGAAAAGATAATTAAAAGACAGGGGGAAGAAACTCCTTATATTCAAAACTGTATAAAGGACAGCTACTCAAGGCTTATTTCTCCTTCAATTGAAAGGGAAATAAGAAATGAACTTACAGATAAGGGGGAAGAACAGGCAATACTTGTGTTTGCAAAAAATTTAAAAAGTCTTTTAATGCAGCCGCCTATTAAAGGAAAAGTAGTTTTAGGCTATGATCCTGGATTTAGAACTGGCTCTAAAATTGCGGTGATAGATGAAACAGGAAAACTTCTTGATACTGCAACGGTATATGCAACTCAGCCTCAAAATGATGTAGAGGGAAGTAAAAAAATACTTAAAGATCTTATTTACAAGTATGATGTGGACATCATCTCTCTTGGAAATGGTACTGCATCAAGGGAATCAGAGCGCCTTATAGCTGAACTTATAAAAGAAGTATATGATGAAAAAGGTAAGAAGCTTTATTATGTAATAGTTTCAGAAGCCGGTGCATCGGTTTATTCTGCTTCAGAACTTGGAGCAAAAGAATTTCCTGATATAAACGTATCCTTAAGAGGTGCAGTTTCAATTGGAAGGCGGCTTCAAGACCCATTAGCTGAACTTGTTAAAATTGATCCTAAATCTATTGGAGTTGGCCAGTACCAGCATGATGTAGCACAAAAAAGGCTTGATGAAAGCTTAAAGGGTGTAGT
>DHEX01000056.1:6536-7095 GCA_002400085.1 Clostridiaceae bacterium UBA4839
CAGTGTGCAGGTTTTTTAAGGATTCCAGAAAGTAAAAATGTTTTAGACAATACACAAGTTCATCCAGAATCCTATGAGGCTGCAAAGGTTGTTCTAAAAGAGCTTGACTATACTATGGAAGATGTAAAAGATAGAAAATTATCGGATATAGATGGGAAAGTAGAAAAGTATGATATTAAAAAGCTCGTAGAGGAGGCAAATGTTGGAGAGCCTACATTAAGAGATATTATAAATGAGCTTAAAAAGCCTGGACGAGACCCCAGGGAGGAACTTCCAAAGCCAATTTTAATGTCTGAGGTTATGGAAATGTCAAACCTAAAGCCAGGGATGGTCTTAAAGGGAACTGTAAGGAATGTGGCAGACTTTGGAGCTTTTGTAGACATTGGAGTGCATCAGGATGGTCTTGTTCATATATCAGAGCTATCTAATAAATTTGTAAAGCACCCTTTTGAAGTTGTAAAAGTTGGTGATATTGTCACGGTAAAAGTTCTTGATGTAGATATGCAAAGGAAAAGAATATCACTATCAATGAAAGATGTATAGAAATTAAACTTAAATT
>DHEX01000056.1:7104-13485 GCA_002400085.1 Clostridiaceae bacterium UBA4839
ATATTGAATTAATAAAATAAAAATGATACTATAATAATGTAATCTTCAGGGCAGGGTGAAATTCCCTACCGGCGGTATAGCCCGCGCGCCTTTTGGCAGATCTGGTGTGATTCCAGAGCCGACAGTAAAGTCTGGATGGAAGGAGATTTAATTTACTATTTAAACTTCTGAAGATATTCAGGAGTTTTTTTCTTTTTCCCACTGCCCTGCAAATATAGGAGGGGTTTTATGAGAAATAAAAATTTAAACAAACTAGTAAAAATTTCAGTTCTTTCAGCCTTGTCATTTGTTTTAATGCTTATTGAATTTCCACTTCCGATTTTTCCTGAATTTTTAAAAATTGATTTAGGAGACATACCAGCAATAATTGGTGGATTTGCCCTTGGACCTTTTGCAGGATTTTTAATTGAACTAATTAAAAACTTACTTCATCTTTTAGTTACAAAAACACTTGGAATTGGAGAGCTTGCTAATTTTGCTGTCGGTGCTGCTTTTGTTATGGCGTCATCTGAACTATACAAAAGGAATAAAAACAAAAAAAATGCTGTTAAAGGACTCATAGCAGGGACAATTGCTATGACATTAACTGCAGGAATAACAAACTATTATATTTTTATACCATTATACAGTAAATTTTTATTTCCTGCCTCAGCTATGATTGAAGCTGCATCCAAAATAAATCCTGGTGTTAAAGATATATCTACCTATATTTTATATGCAATTATGCCATTTAACTTAATAAAGGGTGTAGTTGTGTCCATAATAACTTTATTAATGTATAAAAAAGTTTCCCCAATACTTCATAAGTAGAAAAATGTTAAATTACCTCTTTTAATATATCTAATGACTGCCCGCATATTTTTCCGTTTGTTACCATGGGATTCATAATATTAAAGATCTCATCCTTTGAAAGAGCCTTTTTATATGGCCTTTTTGAAGATAGTGCTTCATAAATATCACATACGGCCAATATCCTTTCTTCAAGGGATAGATCTTTTCCTTTGAGTCCTATAGGGTATCCAGAGCCATCAAGTTTTTCATGATGATTTGAGGCCCAATTCGTTATATCCTCAATTCCTTCAATTTGAGACAATATAATTCTCGTATAGTACGTATGGGATTTCATTATTGTTATTTCCGTAGGATTTAGTTTTCCATTTTTATTTAATATAGAATTAGGCACTCCCATTTTTCCAATATCATGAAGAAGGGCTGATACAATGAATCTTGTCTTTTTGTTCTCATCAAAATTTAAATAATTAGCTATTTTTGAGATTATTTCTGCTAAATTTGATGAATGTCTATATGTAAAATTACTTTTGGAATCAATTATATCTGCCAAAACCTCAGATATGGATTTTAAACCTTTCATATCCATCATCAAGTTTTCTTCTGGGCGGATATTTTTAAGTACATTATCTATATATCCAACATTTTCTACATCCCACCAGAATCTGTCATGTGACTGCAAATCCATATAAACATCAACAATATCTGAATTAAAAATTGTATATTTATTTTCTAAAATCCACTTATTTATACTATTTCTTTGAAGATAATTAGGTACAGACTCATCATATAAAAGTTCAAATATGTCAGCCAACCTTATAATTTGACTAATTAGCGGAATATCATTTCCTTTTATATTGAAAACACTTGTGCCATCATAATTTTCATGGTGATATTTTATAATAGTTGATATGCTTTCACCAAAATTCAGCCGTAAGCAAAACTCGCTGCCCTTTGTGCAGTGCAGTTTTATGAAATCAGGCTCAGTGTGTGCATCGGTAATATTAGAGGAAATGCCTATATCGTGAAGGGCAGATGAAACATATAAATCTTTTAAAAATTCTTTATCGTTTGAAATAATTTTACCTATTTCTGTGGAAACATAGCAAACCCTCTTTGTATGATTTGTGAATTTATGCTTTGCATAATTTAAATTAGTTGTGCTTTCAACTACATTTTCTTCCATCATCCTGCTGGATTCACCTATATCAATAGATATAGCTATTGCAGATATGAGGTTATAGAAATTAATTTTGTCCATTTAATCCTCTCCAATTTTACGAGATCATATATGAAAAGTACTATTTATTATTATAGCAATTTAATGACTAATTTGAAAGTTAGCAAAAATTATTTTCCATTATACATATTAATGCTATAATATAATCTGGAGGTGTATAGATGATATGAAAGGTACAGTGGTATCAACATGGATTAAAACATGTAGAAAGCTTCGAGGTGATAAAGTTGTTGATGAAGCATTAACAAATTCAGGAATTGATAAGGANNGATTTGTGGAGAAAAATAGGACAAGAAAACATTACAACATTCTCTGAAGATTATCCGGCATTTTTTGAGCATGATAATTTATATAATTTTTTTGATGCAATGTATGAAGTACATATGATTGTAGCTAAAAGAATTCCAGGGGCACATCCGCCTATACTTAAAATAAGGCCTATATCAAGCAGAGAAGCAATTTTTTCTTATAATTCAAAGCGAGGAATGTTTGATTATTTTTTTGGGCTAATAGATGGTTCAAGCAAATATTTCAATGAAAAAATTCAAATAAGCGAGATGTCGAGAACTTCTGACTCAATTGAGCTTAAGCTTACTTTTGAAAAGGATATATATAAAAATAAAAATTACATATTAAATAAGTTTATGTCTTTTGGCTTTATAAAGAATATAAATGTAAAAATTGCACTGCTGGCAGTGATTATTTTTATTGTATTAGATTTAGTCTCTACATCGATAGTAAAAGATATGCCTGAATATGTTAGAATAATTTTTGCATTTGCATCAACTATCACCGCATCAAGTTTACTAAATAAGCCTTTAAAGGTGATTGTAAAAGATTTTGAAAGAATAAAGACGCACAACTATGTTGAAAGCGGAGAAATTCATACTAATGATATATATGAGACCATGTATGAAAATTTAAACGGCTATAAGGATAGTGTAAAAGGAGATTTTGTAGGTTTTAAAGGTTTAACAGATGAGATGAATACTTTTAGTGATAACCTAACTACTATCTCAGAGAAAATGAGTGGAACTTCAGAGGGGATATCTGGTGTAGTCGAGCAGGTTGCATCTGCAGCAACGACTCAGGCAGAAGATACTGAGCATACTGTTGAAATATTAAATGATAATGTTGAATCTATAAAAAATGTTGTGAATAATGAAAAAGATAATAAAGATCAACTTGAAAACGCTGTTTTAAGCATTGAAAATACTTTTGGAAATGTAAAAGAAACAGCGGACAAGCTTAGCCTTATCCTAAATAAGTTCGAAGAGGTAAAAAATACAGGAGCTGAGATACAGCAAAAAGTAGAAGGAATATCTGAAATTGTATCCTTAGTTTCTTCAATATCATCTCAAACTAATTTGCTTGCTTTAAATGCAGCTATTGAAGCTCAAAGAGCTGGGGAAGCAGGAAGAGGTTTTTCAGTAGTAGCTGATGAAGTAAGAAAGCTATCAGAGCAAACTAAAGATGCTGTGGATAGCATAAATGTCAGCTTAACCGAGTTTATTAAGGATATAGAAAAGCTCATTGAGGGAGTTTCCGATCAATTTGATACTTTAAAGGATGAAAATAAGAGGTTAAATTCAGCAGTAAATGAAAGCAGCACATCTAATGAAAGAATAAGAGTTGTTACTAAAAACATGATAAAGACATCAGAAAAGCTTACGGAGGAGGTTGAATCATTTTCACAAGTTTTTGAAAAAATTGAATCATTAGCTGCCATTGCTGAAGAGAATTCAGCTTCATCTGAAGAAGTAAGTGCAGATGTAAACACCTATACAGAGGAGCTAAAAAAACTTACAGGCAGTATAATGGACTTTAAAAAGCTTACAGAAGAGTTCAAAAACGATCTTGATATTTATAAAATTTAGTATTTTCCTTAAACAAAAGGCTTCAGTTTTCATAACCGAAGCCTTTTACTATGGGTAATGTTATTTACTAATGGAAAGAGAATACACAATATTATTTATACAGCCCTTTTACCAAACCATCATCATATTCTTTTAATGTTTTACTTACTACTGAAGAAAGTCCAATTAGTGCTATTACGTTAGGTATAACCATTATCCCATTGAATAAGTCTGCAAGTTCCCAAACAAGGTCAACGCTTAGCAAACTTCCAAGAAATACGAATGCAGTAACCAATATTCTATATGGTGTAAGACCTTTACTTCCAAATAAGAATCTTATATTAGTTTCTCCAAAGTAATACCATCCTACAATTGTTGAAAATGCAAAGAAGAATAAGCAAATTGCAACAAATGGGTTACCAAAAGCTCCTAATGCATTTGTGAAAGCATACTGAGTTAACTGAATTCCTTTAAGTTTAACTCCTTCAGGATTTATACTTCCTGTAGTTAATATTACCATTGCTGTCATTGTAAGAACAAGAAAAGTATCAATGAATACACTTACAATTGCAACCATACCCTGTTCTACAGGATGATTAACCTTAGCTACAGCATGAGCATGTGGGGTTGAACCCATACCTGCTTCGTTTGAGAAAAGCCCTCTTGAGACGCCGTATCTTACAGATTCCTTAACTGTTGCACCAATAAGTCCGCCAGTTACAGCCTGAGGATTAAATGCACCTTCAAATATCATCTTGAATGCCATTGGTATGTTATAATAATGAGTAATCATAATGATGAGACCTACAATTAAATAGCCTATAGCCATTAGTGGAACAACTTTTTCTGTAAAAGATGCGATTCTGCCAATTCCACCCATGAATATAAGTGCTGCAATTATTGCAACTACAATACCAGTAACATAAGCTGGAATATTAAATGCAGTTTTAAATGAATCGGCAATTGAGTTTGCCTGAACCATATTACCTATAAATCCGAGTGCTATAATAATAGTTACTGAAAAGAATCCTGCGAGATATTTATTATGAAGTCCGTTTTTAATATAATATGCTGGTCCGCCAACAACTTGTCCGTCATCACCTTTTTCTCTGTACTTTTGTGCTAAAATTGCTTCTGCGAAAATAGTTGCCATTCCAAAGAATGCACTAACCCACATCCAAAATATTGCCCCAGGTCCTCCAGATAATATAGCTGTTGCAGCTCCTGCAAGGTTACCTGTTCCAACTTGAGCTGCTATTGCAGTTGCAAGTGCTTGGAAAGATGACATACCTTCTTTTCCTGCCTTTTTACCATGGAGTGAAAAACCCCCAAGTAATTGTTTCCATCCTTTACCGAATTTTTTGATTTGAACAAATTTTAGCTTAAATGTAAAGAAGATTCCAGTACCAACTAGCATAAAGACGAGAATATATCCCCACAGTACGCTATTAATACTTTTGACAACGTTTAATAAAGCATCCATTAAAAAACCCCCTCCTTTTTTAACTATCTGATAATATTATAACAAAGGGCAGCACCCATAACAATATAAATTATTGATTTTTTCGATAAATAATACTAATTTCATTTATAATAATAAAAATATATAACTATATTTGATTTATAAATCATGCATATATACTAAAATTTTAATAAGCGTACATATTTTCTATTGAATTTACTAATGAGCATAGAGCAGGGAGCGGTTCTACGCGGTGGATTAAATCTAAATTGCAAATAATCTATAGTATTTTTAGTATATACCTTTTAATGCTACAAAATTAAGGGTAAAATAAAAAAGATAAGATAAAAAGGCTGGTGGTACCATGAAAGTTATTACTAATAACGAGAACGAAACATATAATATTGGAATAAAGATTGGAAAACAATTAAAAGCTGGAGATATATTATCATTAAATGGAGACTTAGGTGCTGGGAAAACTTATCTAACCAAGGGGATAGCTAAGGGACTTGGGGTAGAAGATTATATTACCAGCCCAACTTTTACGATTTTAAATGAATATGAAGGCAGGATACCTCTTTACCATTTTGACGTTTATAGAATAAATGATGTGGAAGAAATGTATGAAATAGGTTTTGAAGAGTATTTATATGGTAATGGAGTTTGCGTTATTGAATGGGGTAGTGTGGTAGAAGAAATTTTACCTAAGGATACAATAAACATTAAAATTAAAAGTTTAGGGGAACTTTCCCGGGAAATTGAAATTAAGTCTGATAGAATCACTTTGAAATAAGGATTATAAGGAGATGTGAAAAATTGAGAATACTTGGAATAGAGACATCGGGGAGTGCGGCTTCTTGTGCTATTTTAAATGACGAAAAACTTGAGGGTGAGATTTATTTAAATCATAAGCTTCAACATTCAGTAATACTTTTTCCTATGATTCAAAAGCTTTTAGATGAAGTTGAAATTTGTATGGATGATATTGGTGCAGTAGCTGTATCTGGAGGTCCAGGATCTTTTACTGGACTTAG
>DHEX01000094.1:0-14839 GCA_002400085.1 Clostridiaceae bacterium UBA4839
AATGCTATCCCGCCATCACCAGATGATAATACACCATCAGTACCTGTTGATACTTCTAAATATGCACCAAAGCTTTCAATTGTAAGCTCGGAAGCTCCAACTGCTACTGCAGGAAATACAGTTACAGTTCCAGTAACAATAAAAAATGTTAGTTCCTATGCGGCAAATAATATAAAAATTACCCCGGAACTTGAAAGCGGCAGCCCTTTTGCTGTAGATAGTTTTACCTTATCCCAGTCTATAGGGAATTTAGCTCCAGGGAAATCCGCAGCTGTTAATTTTAAGTTTGATGTAGATTCAAATGCTCAAGGAAAAATTTATCCTATTAAACTTAATCTTTCATATTCTAATTATTCGGGGGACGTTTATGATTCTTCAAAGGGTATACCTGCTGAAAATATATTTATAAAAGTAATAAATAGAAGCACAAGTCCCTACTTTACAATAAATAATATTGATATAAATCCTCAAAGCGTGAATGCAGGTGAAAATGTTGATATAAGCATATCCTTATATAATAGTGGAAGCCTTGATGCAAATAACGTCAGTGTAAGCCTTGTAGGGTTAAAAGATGATGGATTTACTGTTGTAGGCGGTACTAATGTAAAGGCTTTTAAAAAGTTTTATGGGACTGGCACTGTACCAATTAATTTCACTTTAAATGCTGCCTCAAAAATGACTACAGGAAGCTATGGGCTTACTCTTAAAATAGACTATAAAGATCCAAGCGGAAAAGATGTATCCGAAGAGCAGCAGTTTTTTATCCCTGTTATAAATAATGATTCACCTTCTACAGGCAATAATAAATCTGTTCCAAAACTTATTCTGCAGCAGTATAACTGCAATCCTTCAATAGTTAAAGCAGGTGAAAACTTTCGATTAAACCTTAACTTCTTTAATACAAATAAGGATAAAACTATACAAAACATAAAAATATATTTCACCATGACGGATGCCAGTGAAAGCGGAAATATTTTCACTCCTGTAAACAGCAGCAATACAATATTTATTGATTCAATTGGTCCAAAAGAAAGTATAAGTAAATCCTTGGAATTTTTTACAATCCCCGATGCAAAAGCAAGGACTTATAATTTAACTGCAAATTTTGAATATGAAGATGCAGATAAGAATGAATTTAAAGCTTCAGAAATAATAGGAATCCCTGTAAATCAGCAAGTTAGACTTGAAACAGGGGAAATATCTTTTCCTCCTGAAGCTTATGTAGGACAGCCAACACCAGTTTCTCTTGAATTTTTCAATATGGGCAAAGTGATGCTTAGAAATTTAATGGTCACTATAAATGGAGATTTTGAAAAGCAAAATGGAAAATATTTTGTAGGCAATTTTGATATAGGAGGTAATGAATATTTTGAAGCCAGCATTATTCCAAAAACTGCTGGAGACTTAAACGGATTTATTACTATATCTTTTGAAGATCCCACTGGAAAGCCCATAGAAATAAAGAAGGATTTCACTATGAATGTTCTTGAAAGTCCACCGATGCCAGAAGGAATTCCACCAGAAGCAATGAAACCACAAAATAATAAAAAACTTGGTAGAAAGCAGTGGATATATATAGGCTTAGGGGCCGCTGCCGCCATTACAGCCTTAGTTATCATCAGGAAGAAAATCAAGAAAAAGAAGGGTGGTTTGACCTTCGATGAATAAATTAGATCTTATTCTTATGGGCCTTCAAAGCTTAAAAAGAAGAAAGCTTAGAACATTTTTAACGATTCTTGGAGTTGTAATTGGAACAGCTTCTATTATTATAATGATGTCCCTTGGCTATGGAATAAGATACAGCTTTCAAAATGATTTAGATAAAATGGGAAATTTAACTGTAATAACTGTTATGCCTGGAGGGAGAGGCGGTCCTGATGGTGGAAATCAAAAATTTAAATCCCTTGATGATTCTGCTGTAGCATCTTTTGGTAAAATTTTAGGCGTAGAGGCTGTAACGCCAATCCTTGAATCTTATATAAAATTAGTTTCAGGTAAATATACAGCTAATGTCCCCATAAGAGGAATTTATCCTGAAACTATGAAATGTCTTGATATGGAAATATCCGAGGGAAGACTTTTAGAAAAAAATGATGGGGCAACTATTGTATTTGGAAGTACCATTCCTTTTAATTTTATGGATCCAAAGTCTGCAAACAGATATTACGATTATGGTCCTCCAAAGAATGGGCAAAAACCAAAAGTTGATGTTCTAAAGGATAATATGTCTTTAACTTTTGATATGTCCTATAATGAAAGAGTTGCACCTTATGAACAAAATAAGCCTAAAACTCCTTCAAAGCTGTATAAAGTTAAAGGAGTAGGCATTTTAAAAGAAAGCAATCAAGAAAAAGACTATTATGCATATATGAATATAAATGAGCTTAAAAAAATTATTAAAGATAATAAAAAAAATGAAAGCAAAAGCGACAGCTCATCAAAAATGCGTCAAAGAGAAGAAAGCGGTTATTCTCAAGCTCTTGTTAAGGTTAAAAATTCAAAGGATGTAAAAGATGTTCAGCAAAAAATTAAGGATATGGGATTCACTACTTACAGTTTAAATGATTATCTCAATCAACTTGAGAAAACGTCAAATACTCTCCAAGTGATACTTGGAGGAATAGGAGCTATATCGCTTCTTGTTGCTGCAATAGGGATTACAAATACAATGGTTATGTCCATATACGAAAGGACAAGAGAAATAGGCATAATGAAAGTTATTGGCGCATCACTTAAAGATATAAAGAAATTATTTCTTTTTGAATCTGGGGTGATAGGTTTTTTGGGAGGAGTTTTTGGTATTATCTTCAGCTATATTATTTCATTTATACTTAACTTCTTCGGCAAAAACTTTTCTAAATTTGTAGGTCCTACCAGCGAAGGTGCAAAGCTTTCAATAATACCTATATGGCTTGCCCTGTTTGCACTTGCGTTTTCCACAATGATAGGCCTTATTTCTGGATACTCCCCAGCCAAAAGAGCCATGAAACTAAGTGCCCTCGAAGCCATCAAGACAGAATAAATACTGTCCCCAATCGGTCCCCAATTTGTAGTTATGTAAACTTATAGTAAAAAAGAAAGGCCTCATAGAATATAGATTCTACAAGGCTTCCCTTTAAAGCTCCATGGCAGACTCGAACTGCCGACCTACTGATTACGAATCAGTTGCGCTACCAACTGCGCTAATGAAGCATATAATATAATTTTACTACAGGTTTAAGCGTTGTCAACAGATGTTCTAAGGATTAAAGCACCAGATAAGCTGTAGGGAACGGTCTTGACCGTTCCGCCCTCCCAAATTCTGATCGTCCTGCAAATGCCACAAAATAAAATTGTTACTGGGTGTTGGCACCGTTCTGCTCTCATAGATTTCGCTCGTTCATCAACGGAACGGTCAAGACCGTTCCCTACCATTTTATTAATCCTTAGAACATCTTTGCAAACGGGCAAGTGAATGGAATATATTTTTCTTATCGCAGCGGTGTATTAAATCTAAATTACAGAATAGACGGTGAAGTCTTGAAGGTAAATAATCCGGAAGCTTTTCTTCCGGATTATTTGCAGTAAATTATTCATTATGATATCTATCAAGATTTCCAAACTTGGTATACTGTCCAACCCATGCAAGCTCTACTGTGCCTGTAGGGCCATTCCTTTGCTTTGCAATTATTACCTCGGAAATATTTTTTTTATCCGTATCCTTATTATAATAATCATCCCTGTATAAAAACATTACAACATCAGCATCCTGCTCAATAGAACCAGATTCTCTAAGATCTGATAATATTGGTCTGTGATCTGCTCTTATTTCAGGTGCACGGGACAGCTGTGATAATGCAATAACAGGAGCATTCATTTCTTTTGCTAAAGCCTTTAAGGATCTTGATATTTCAGATACTTCCTGCTGCCTGTTTTCAGCTCTTTTGTTTGAAGACATAAGCTGCATATAGTCAATAATTATAAGATCTAGCCCATGCTCTATCTTTAGCTTTCTGCATTTGGATCTTATTTCAGTAACCGAAGCTGCAGCAGTATCATCTATAAATATTTTACTTCCTGCCATGGGACCTGCTGCTCTTGCAAGTCTAATCCAGTCTTCATCATTTAAATCACCTGTTCTTAGCTTCTGCATGTCTATATTTGCTTCTGCACAAAGCATTCTATAAGCAAGCTGAATCTTTGACATTTCAAGACTGAATATAGCCACACTCTTTCCTGCTCTTAAAGCTGCATAGCTTGCAACATTAAGTGCAAAAGCTGTCTTCCCCATAGAAGGCCTTGCTGCTACAAGTATCATATCTCCATTTTGAAATCCTGAAGTTTTACTATCAAGATCAGTAAATCCAGAAGGAATTCCAGTTAATTCCCCCTTGTTCTTACATATCTTTTCTATTTCATCAAAACTTCTTGCTATTATAGTACTTAAATGCTCAAAATCATTGTGATTATTTTTTTGTGAAATATCAAATATGCTTTTCTCTGCTATATTCAATATATCATCTACATCATCCTGTTTGTTATAACAGTTTTCTATAAGATTATTAGAAGCCTCTATAAGGCGCCTCAAAGCATACTTGTCCTGAACAATTTTAGCATAAGCTTTAACATTAGCAGTAGATGGTACTGACATCGCAAGATCTGAAAGATATGATACCCCTCCGACGGTTTCAAGCTCTCCCTTAGTCCTTAATGTATCAACCAATGTAACAATATCTATAGGCTCATCTCTCTCAAACAGTTCCATCATAGTCCTATAAAGAATTTTGTGAGATTCCCTATAAAACTCATCCCCATTTAATATCTGTGACACTTCACCTATAACAGTATTATCTGCAATTATGGAACCTAAAACTGATTGTTCAGCTTCAATATTATTTGGAAGAACCCTTAAACTGTCCAAAGTCACACCACCTAACCTTTAAATTAGTAAACATTAACCTTCAACAACTTCAACTGTTAATTTTCCTGATATCTCAGGATATATCTTAACTTCAACCTCATATTTACCTGCTTCCTTTATTGGTTCAGGAAGAACAATTTTTTTCTTATCAACATCTATACCAGTTTGTTCATTTAACTTTTCAGCTATATCCTTTGCAGTTATAGAACCAAATAGCTTCCCATTTTCCCCAGTTTTAGCTACTATATTAACTGTTATATTAGAAAGCTTTTTTGCTGTTTCAGAAGCTTTTTTAGCTTCTTCTGCTTTCCTTTTATTTTCCAATTCAATTTGTGATTTTCTTAATTTAATATTACCTTCTGTTGCTTCCATAGCTATTTTTTTAGGAAGCAAGAAATTCCTTGCATAACCATCGGAGACATTTTTTATTTCTCCCTTTTTTCCAATGCCTTTTACGTCATTTAGTAATATTATTTTCATTTCTTGTCACTCTCCTTAAGATATTTATATATAGATTCTTTAAGCATACTAAGTCCATCAGCTATAGGTGTATTAACAAGCTTTGCTCCTGCAATGGTCATATGTCCGCCTCCGCCTATACTCTCCAAAATAAGCTGGACATTTATTGATCCAAGGGATCTTCCGCTTATTACCACATCGCTGCCAACTTCTGCAATGACAAAAGAAGCTTCTATCCCATTGATTTTTAAAAGCTCATCTGCAGCTTGGGGTATGATTAATGTATTTTTAACCTTTCCCTTATGAACTGCTATTGCAATTCCGTTTTCAATAACTGCATTTGAAACCAATTTACTTCTCTCAACATAGGTATCAAAATCATCAGAAAATAATTTTCTGACTTCAACTGAATCCGCCCCAAGCCTTTTTAAAAAACCTGCTGCTTCAAATGTCCTAACTCCTGTTTTAAACGTGAAATTCTTTGTATCCACATAAATTCCAGCCATAAGTGCCTGGGCTTCAATTTCACGAAGTTTTGGCTTTTCTGTAAGGTACTGAATTATTTCTGTAGTAAGCTCACAAGTTGAAGAAGCATAAGGTTCTATATAGGATATAACTGCGTTATCAATAAAATCCGCACTCTTTCTATGATGATCTATCACTACTATATTGCTAACCATATCGAGGAGCTCAGGAAACTCAACAAAACTTTTTCTATGAACATCCATTATAATTAACAGGGGATTGTTAATTGCTCTTTCAGATGCTTCTTCGTTATCTATAAATATACCATTGTATTCCCCAACTTCCTTTAACTTTATAAGAAGCTTTTCTATTGAATCATTAGAGCGATTCAATAGAATATGCGCTGGTTTTCCTCTTTCTGTGCAGCCTCTATACATTCCAAGACATGAGCCAATACAGTCTATGTCTGGGCTCTCATGTCCCATGATTATAACTTCAGAACTTTGATCTATAAGCTCTGATATAGCATGGGCTACTACTCTGGCCTTAACTTTTGTTCTCTTTTCAACTTCCTTGGTTTTACCTCCATAGAAAAATAATTTATCTCCATCCTTTATAACTACCTGATCTCCACCCCTGCCAAGAGCTAAATCCTTTGCTGCTGCTGCAAAATCACTTGTTTTTCCTAAGGCATTGCCATTCTTACCTATTCCTATACTTAGTGTGGCAGGAATTCTATTCCCAAAATAAATATCTCTTAAATCGTCTAAAATATCAAATTTCTTTTCTACTAAAGTATCAAGGTACTTGTTTTCAAAAATCATTATATATTTATTATCATCGTATTTTTTAATAAGACCATCTACTGAAGCTGAAAAAGCATTAATATGTTTTTCTATTTCAGCAATTAATATTGGCCTATCCTCTTCACTTGTACTTTTTAAAACCTCATCATAATTATCTACTTCTATTAAAGCAATAATAGGTTTTTCATCATTATAAGTGTTATAAATATTATAATATTGGGTTTTATTTATAAAATATAAAAGAATGATATAATTTTTTACTTGTTTTTCACTATTTACTTCTATAGGATTGATAAGTACATCAAAATACTCGTTGTTTATAGTTACCTTATTATAGCAATTTATTTTTTTATTTATTATTTTATTAGAATCAAAATCTGCAATCAAAGTATTTATATTTTGTCCAAAAATCTTGTTTGATGTTATTCCAACAAAATAACTATTTGCCCAAAGAATCTCACCCCTATTATCTACAATAGCAAGAGGCAGGGGTATTTTAGATAAAGTACTCTTCCCTGCAATGTCAATATTTGTAGTAATATCCTCAAGAATTCTCGAAATTTCATCATCTCTTGTATGGCTATCTTTTAAATTATATATTATTAAAATCCCATATACAACTAACCCAATAATACCAACAGGTTTATTATAATTAAAAATTATAGCCAAAAGTACAGCTATAATAAGCATATAAACTTTTGTATTAGGAAAAAAATTTTTAAATTTATTGTCCATTGAAAAACCTCCATCTATTAAAGGAGATAAAATTATTTATATCTTTTTCTTCTTGGATCTAACTTCCTAAAATCAAAAATATAATCAGTCATTCCTACAAAAAATAATATATTATTAAGAGGTGATAATAATATTATAATAAGAAGTATGTTTTTATAAACATTTTTCATTTTCGTTCTTTCAAAAAGAAAACTTATTACACCAAGTCCTGTCATACTAAATGCAAATGTAAAAATCAAAAACGAATTATAGATATATATATCTCCTCTTTCTCCTTTTACAGCTGCAAGTATAAAAGAAATTGTCACAAAAATCAAAAGAACTATCGATATTTGCGGTTCAAGATACCAATTTGATATTGGTTTTACTTCTTTTAGTGTATAATTAAATTTTTTAAATATTGACGTAGAAAATCTATAGCTAAAATAGGTAGAAACTATTGAAAAAACAAACGTTGTTCCCGGCATAATCATTTTCATAATGTAAACCATATTATTTTCATCAAGTAAAGTGTTTATTTTACTTGATGAAGCACCGTGACTTTCATAAACCCCTTTATACTTTTGGATAATGTTACTTATTTCTTTTGCAGTAACCTGAAGTACATCTTTACCTGTAATTAAAACTGAAATTTTATAAACTAAAATTGTTGATAAGAATACAACCACAGCCATAAAAATAATTGTATTCAATACAGATTCATCATTTTTAAAGCAATAAACCATAACAATTCCAACTATTCCATAAGTCAAACCAAGGCTTATTGCAGTAAATAAGTCTCCAAAAGGAATAGATATTAAAATTGCTGTAGCTAATGCTAGCGCAGCATATTTAAAATTATGTTTAATATATACAAAAGCAAAAGGTAATGGGAGAACTATTATACCAATAAAATAAAATGCAGGAAGATAGGTAGTTGCAATAATTACTATAACTGCTAATGCCGCAAACATTGCAGATTCAACAAGCGGATTAAGTTTTATGTTATTTTTCATTTGACTCCCCCTATTTTACCCGTTCATTTTTAATGTAATGAATAAGCTTGGAATAATCACCATATTCCTTCTCAACACTATTGTCTTCCACAACGCCTAATTTCAATTTTTTAATAATTCTATCGTCAATTTCTGAATATTCTATATTAAGCCTTTTAGATAACAGATAAGAAAGTATTATAATTTCAGATATTTCATCTTTTATATCATCCATACTGGCACGATTTCCTTTTGACATAGTAACAAATAAATCTGCTACAGATGAAAGCATATAGGTTTTATAATTTTCAATAAGCCTTACATTCCCCATTATATCAAAATCATCATTATTCATGGAGTACACCTCCAACCCCTAAAATCTATACATTCCTCTACTGTAATGCTACATCATACTTAATTATTTTACAAGTATATTTACCCGTAACTTCAATTCATAATTTAGATTTAATCCGCCGCTGCGATAAGAAAAATATANNAGGATTAAAATGCCAGACAAGCCGTAGGGAGCGGTCTTGACCGCTCCGCCCCTAAATTCTGATCATCCTGCAAATGCTATAGAATGAAATTGTTACTGGGTGTTGGCACCGCTTTGCTCTCCTAGATTCTGCTTGTTCATCAACGGAACGGTCAAGACCGTTCCCTACGATTTTATGATAAGAAAAAAGTGCCTTAAGGCACTTTTCTTACTGCTACTCTGTTGTATATGGAAGTAAAGCTACATTCCTTGCTCTCTTTATAGCCACTGTGAGCTCTCTTTGATGTTTTGCACAATTTCCTGAAATCCTTCTTGGAAGGATCTTCCCTCTTTCTGTTATATACTTCCTAAGCTTTGCTACATCTTTATAATCTATAGTCTGATTCTTATCCATGCAGAAAGAACAAACTCTTTTTTTAGCTTTTCTTTGTCTCATTTGTTTTTTTGGAGCTGCCATTTTATCCCTCCTTACCTAATAAATTAAAATGGAACCTCTTCTTCTCCATCAACAGGCATAAAACCAACATCATCGTTTGTGGTGCCAACTCCCGCCTCAGGATTATTCGATTGTCTATTCCCATTTCCATCCTTTGGCCAATCAAGGAATTGAACTTCATCAGCTATTATTTCAGTAACATACCTTCTGCTTCCATCCTGAGCTTGATATGACCTAGTTTGAATTCTCCCTGAAACTGCAACTAATCTTCCTTTACCAAGATTATTTGCTACATTTTCAGCAAGCTTTCTCCAACAAATTATAGGTATGAAGTCTGCTTCCCTTTGACCACTTTGATTAACAAAGTTTCTTTCTACAGCTAAAGTAAAGGATGCCACAGCAACACCTGATCCTGGTGTAAATTTTAGCTCTGGATCCTTTGTAAGCCTTCCAATTAAAACAACTTTGTTTAACATATATAAAACACCACCTAAAAATTAATCAAGTTTAACAACGATGTGTCTTATAACCTTATCAGAAATTCTCAGGATTCTATCAAGTTCCTTAGGTAAGTCTGGACCTGCGCTGAAGTTTATAAGTACATAGTATCCTTCGTTAATGTGGTCAATTTCATATGCAAGTTTTCTCTTACCCCATTCATCAACGTTTTCAACAACTCCACCGCCGTTTACGATTACTTCCTTAACCTTTTCCTCTACTGCCTTAACTTCCTCTTCTGTAAGATTAGGATTTAAAACAACCAATGTTTCATATTTCTTCACGGCTTTCACCTCCTCCCTTTGGACTTACGGCTCAAATTTAATTGAGCAGGGATCATAACGTTCCTATTTTACCATAAATTTATTTATATATCAACACTATCGTTGTTATCCCCTTGTGAATTTCTTACTATTTTTTTTGCGACTTTTTCGAATTTCGATCTGGGCATCATTATTATCCTACCGCAGCCCATGCATTTAATTTTAATATCTGCTCCAACCCTTATAATTTCCCAATTATTACTACCGCAAGGATGAGTCTTCTTTGTCTGTACTATATCCCCCAAATTAAACTCCTTTACCATTCTTTTCACTATCCCCATTAATTATTATTCTTGTTGGGTATGCCATTTGTATTCCTTCTTTATCAAAATTACATTTAATCCTTTTTCTAAGTTCATTTTCTATATTCCCCTGCTTCATAGATTTTGTCATTGCAAATATTCTAACAGTAAAACCTGATTCCCCTAATTTTGTAATTCCAAGTACACTTGGCCCCTCAACAATATCTTCTTTAAAATCCCTTTTCATTATATCACATGTTTTATTTAATACTTCCATGACCTTATCTGTATTCTCAGTATAAGCTACATCTACATCTACAAGTGCCCTCATGTTTCCTCTTGACTTATTTGTAACCTTTTGTATACTTCCATTAGGTATTATGTACAGATCACCAGAGAAATCACGAATTTTTGTTATTCTAAGACCAATTGTTTCAACCGTTCCACTCATTCCATCAATTGATATATAGTCTCCAACAGCAAATTGGTCTTCAAAAATGATTAAAAAACCAGAAATTACATCTTTTATAAAACCCTGAGCACCAAATCCTACTGCAACACCAATGGCGCCTGTAATTGCAATCAGTGTTTTTGTTCCAAGTTCTGTTTGCTCTAACATTAAAAGCAACGATATAAAGTATAAAAGATATCTAAGTGTATTTTTTAAAAGCTCTTGTAAAGTATCAGCTTTTTTTTCACTCATTCCATATTTTAATTTTTTTTGTTTTTCAAAAAAATTATCTATTACTACACTAAGTACTCTAATAAGAATTTTAGTAAGTACAAATATGATTATTATTTTTATTGCAGCAAGAACAAATTTAAAAGGTCCCTGACTTTCTTTAGTTAAAAAGTTTGCTATATCTTTTGTGTCCACGCCTACTGCCCCTAAAATTAATACTATAGCTAATATATATGCTGCAAAGGTTAATAAATATTTTATAAGCTCAATTACTGCATTTTTATTATCATTTTTATCACTGTTTTTAGCTTCCACCTTTGTTATTATTTTTTTTAAAACATCTAAAAATATCTTTGTGCAAAGTATTATAAGTAATATCTCAATAACCATATAAAAATACTTAGACCATGCACCCCAATTCAAGTTACTTTGATCCTCCTTTAACTTAATAATTCCACTTTTTTCTAAAAAGTATACCCTTTATAGCAAATTTTATCTACTTCCAAAAGGAGCTATCGCACTAAGGGATTTACATACAATCTGTAATTCATAATTTAGATTTAATACACCGCTACGATAAGAAAAATATATTCCATTCACTTTCCCGTTTGCAAAGATGTTCATTCCATATATTTTTCTTATCTCCGCTGCGATTTGTTCATTAATGATTTTAAATTGCTAATCAGTCCCTTCCGCTTTTCTAGAACCCAATTCATTCTTCCGCTGTATACTTATTAAATAAGTTTTTTATATCTGCAGCCTTATATTTAATCCAAACTTTTATATTCCCCATATTAAAGTTTTCGATCTTATCCTTTATAAATGTTGAAAAGCTTATATTCTCCGTAGAATAATTTTTTACCCCTTGCATATTAAGACTATATTTTTTTTCGGAATTATTTTCATAAACCTTGTCAATAAGCCCATAGCTCTTCCATTCTGTATCATTAAAATGCCACCATTCAGTAAACACACTGTTAAATCCATTCTTAACCATTATTTCTTCTAACATTTGAGCATTCTTTTTCTCAATTTCACTTGCACCCTTATACTCTCTTTCACTTTTAGATCCAAACTCATCAAAATCTGTGGGCATGTCCAACTCTTTTCCGTTTTTATCTACAACAGTGACATCTACTGCTGCACCCCTTGAATGTACAGAGCCAGTTTTGGGATTTACTATGTATCTTGTATCAGGGACTACCTTCCATAAGCTCCATTGGACCTCCCTAGGTCTATATGCATCCCATATCCTTATACTATATCCCATTTTACTTAAATCTTCCTGGGCACCTTTAAGTTTAACAGCAGTTCCATATCTTAAAAATGCCCTGTTATCAGAATAAAGTATCTTCCCTGTTATATTGTTTTCTGATGCATATCTAAGTTCCACATTTATATCCGGAATAACATTTTTTACTTCCACAAAATCATTTTTATTGAAATCCATTTCTCTCACCATTACAATATCAAGCGCTTTATTTTTCTTATTTAATGATTTGTATTGATAATACAAAGTTCCCATTGTAAATATAATGCACATATTTATTATTATCATAACAGTAACAAATCTTTTTGTTTTTAAAGTCATAAATATCTCCCTTTATATTAGTTATTAATATAATATTCTAACATATTTATAGCTATTTATATAATATTTTACTACAATTCACAATTTAGATTTAATCCACCGCTGCGATAAGAAAAAAATATTTCATAAAAACTATTTTAAGGCAGATCTATATATCTAACTTCTTTATTTTTCTTGAAGCTCCAACACCAGCAGCTCCGAATATATCCTTAACATGTATTTTATTCCCCCTAATACATTCAATCAAAAAATCCAAATTGCTGCTGTCCAATTTAATTGATATGCCGCAGCTTAATGATATTTCCCTTGGTGTAGGCATAATTTCATATTTTATTGACTTTGTTTTAAAAAAGCTTTCAGCTTGCATAGCAAAACCTGTGGTATCAAAAACAATAATAAGATATTCCATTAAATATTAACCACCTTTGATGCAGTATTCATTTTTTCTACAATAGTAAACATATTTGATATAGATCCTATTTTAAGTTTTCCTTTCAGCCCGTAAAAATCAAGACAGGTTCCACAGGATAAAATTTCAGCTCCATCCTCCGCAAGCCTATTTAAACTATCTAAAACTTCTGAGCCCTCTGTTGTAAGCTTTACCCCACCATTTATAAATATAATAGTTTTGGGTTTATTGTCACTTTCTGAAAGGGCATACATATAACTTTTCATAAGAACTTCTCCAAGTTTATCATCACCGCTGCCAAGTTTATCAGTTGTTACAACTATAACAAGGTTCTCTTCATGTCCAAAATCCATTATGCTGCAGCCTGAAGATTCCTTTTTAACTGTTAAGTAATATAAGCCCTTTTTTTCTTCTGCAGTACAATTTCCACCCTCATTTTTAACGAACTTTACTACATTTTCTTTTGCAGCTTCATTGTCAACTATTACTTGAAACTCCCCCTTATCTATTAAATCATATTCCTTCTTTGTTAATATAACTGGTTTTGGGCATTTTAATCCTCTACAATCTATTATTTTCATCAAATCACCTCTATTTAAATATAACAAAAATATCTATATTATAAATATAATATAGATATTTTCTATAGATTTAAAATATATTATTTGTTTCTTTAATAGTCAAATGATTTCTATTAAAACCTTTAATCGTAATTTGTACTAAAATCTAAAACTTTGTGAGATATTGTTCTATTTCCCATGGTGTTATTTTATTTTTATATTCATCCCATTCAAGTTTCTTTGCTTCCATATAGATTTTACATGCATGACTTCCAATAGCCTTCTTAATGAGCTCATCTTTATTTAAATAATCTATTGCCTCCGCAATAGATTCGGGTAAACTGTCAATTGATAGCTGTTTCCTTTTTTCTTCATCAAGCTCATAAATGTTTTTATCTACAGGATAAGGCGGATTAAGTTTCTTCTTTATTCCATCAAGTCCTGATTCAAGAATAACAGCCAGAGCTAAATATGGATTGCATGAGGGATCTGGATTTCTAAGTTCCAACCTTGTACTTGCTCCGCGTTTTGCAGGAACCCTTACTAAAGGACTTCTATTTGTTAATGCCCATGCTATATATACCGGTGCTTCATACCCGGAAACTAATCTTTTATAACTATTAACTGTAGGGTTTGTTATTGCACAAAAGCCCTTAGCATGCTTTAAAATACCTGCAAGATAATTATAAGCTATTGCTGACAGTTCTCTTTCGCCGTTTTTGTCAAAAAACACATTTTTACCATCTTTAAACAAGGATTGATTAACATGCATCCCCGAACCAGCTGCGCCATAGACTGGCTTTGGCATAAATGTAGCATGAAGGCCATGTTTTTTTGCTACCATTTTAATTATGAACTTAAATGTCATGATTTTATCGGCAGCACAAAGAGCTTCATCATATTTAAAATCAATCTCATGTTGACCAGGCGCTGCTTCATGGTGTGAAGCTTCAACTGAAAAGCCCATTTTATTCAGCGTAATAACCATATCTCGTCTGGCGCCTTCTCCAAGATCTACAGGTGCAAGATCAAAATACCCTGCATCATCATTTGTCCTTAATGTTGGTTTCCCATCATCATCTGTTTGAAATAAATAAAATTCACATTCAGGTCCAACACACATTTCATAACCCATTTCCTTTGCATGACCTAACGCCCTTTTTAATATGTACCTTGGATCCCCTTCAAAAGGTGTACCATCTGGATTATAGATATCACAAATAATTCTTGCTACTTTACCAAAGCTCTCTTCCCATGGGAATA
>DHEX01000094.1:14848-15736 GCA_002400085.1 Clostridiaceae bacterium UBA4839
AGCGCTTTGTTTAGCTGTTCCTTTGTAATAGCAACATTTTTCATTACACCAAAAATATCAGTAAATTGAAGATAGATAAATGCTACATTTTCTTTTTCTACAATTTGCATAATATCTTGCTTTGTATATTTATTATTCATATATGCCTCCCTAGTTTTAAAAGTAATAATTTATTATTATACTATTTTATGAATAATTTGCAACATTTTAAAAAACTAGCTCTAAATCCTTTATCAAAAAACACTCTTGTACTATTGAAATTTTTTAATAGTAATGAAAAAACATTATAATCTAAAAAAAGTTTTGCTATTTTAGATGTATATATTACTTGGGATATATTGCTCTCAGGTGGCATAAGTGTAATTATTGGAGTTATAGCTAAAAAACATAGTGAAATCAGCATTATACTTTTTATAGCCCCAAAAATAAACCCTCCAACTCTATCTATAGTTTTTAGATGTCCATGCTTTATTGAGGGAAATATAATTTCTTTTATTACATTTAAAATTATTGTCATGAATAAAAAAATACCAATGAAACTTCCTATATCAATGAATATATTAGTTATGTCATTTACCTTTGAGGCATCTCCATAAAAGAATTTCATAGCAAAACTTGCAGCATTGCTGCTGCCGCCGATTATTTTTTTATTTAAGGAGCTGCATAATTTGTTTTTTATGCTTGTATTTTTAATAAGCCAATTTGAGACATCAAGCATAAATTTTTTTGAAAAAATAATTGATACTGTAATACCTATAATATTTAAAAAAGAATTAAGAAATCCCTTATGAATACCATTAAAAGCACCAATTAATAATAAAATTAGTATTATTAAATCTAAGTATTTACTATTCATAATGTCACCTCGATTTCGCTTATTTTATTATC
>DHEX01000077.1:0-196 GCA_002400085.1 Clostridiaceae bacterium UBA4839
TTTTTTGTAATTAAAGACAGTTTACCAATTTCATCTTTAGTACCTGGTCTTGAAACTGATGGACCTCATGTTAAAGTTGATAGAATGATGAAAACCAACATTAAGGGCTTATATGCAGCAGGAGATATAACAGGAAAACCCTATCAAATAGCAAAAGCTGTAGGAGAAGGTCAAGTTGCAGCCCTTGAAGCAGTGG
>DHEX01000077.1:359-1551 GCA_002400085.1 Clostridiaceae bacterium UBA4839
CATCTTTAATGTATTTAACATAATACTGCTTTGCAGTTTCATCGTATTTAATCGTACCCTTATAATCATTTATTGTATCAATGCCCTCTTGCATGGATAAAGCAGAGCTTCCAATTACAGAGGCACTTCCTGTACCTGCAGGTATATGCCTACTTGCTGATTTTAAGACATATCCTGAAGATCCAAATCCATCATAGTCTACTTTATAAAAGTCTCCTTCCTCACCCTTATATGGATAAGTTTTTCCTGCTGCTTCATTGCTGCGCTGGTTTGAACTCTGTGAAGCTGATTCATAAACTGCAGTGCTGCTGCTTAAAACAACAGAATCATAAGGAAGATCGCTTGCACCTATAACAGTATAATCTCTTAAGTAAAATGGAACTCCAAGCATTANNNGTGTTCATCATAAGCCATAAGGTAGATATAATCTGCATAATCCTTTATTACAGAAAAATTATAATACTCATTCCAAGGCGCTGGAACACCAACATCTATGGAAAGCCCAAGCCCCTCAGCTTTGAGCCTCGAATAAAGCTCTTTTACAAAGTTTGTATATCCATCTTTTCTTGAATTTCCTATACCTTCAATATCTAAGTTTATTCCATCCACATCATATTTTTTTGCACAGGCTATTGTATCATCAATAACCTTTTTTCTTACATCTGCATTATTAAATATTACATCAAGCCTATCATTTTTTCCCCAAGTCTCTAAAAGTCTTGGCCATATTTCATATCCATTTTTATGAGCCTCACTCATATACTTATAGTTTCCACTTTCGCCAACTTTTATTGAGGAAGGGTTTGCTGCTTCTCCTTGAAAATAAAACCAAGTTGGAGAAATGGCATCAAGACCAAGCTCTGTAGTTCTTTTGCTTACATAAGAAAGATAATTATCATTTGTGTAGCTGCCACTGCCCAGCTGCTGCCAAGCAAGGGTCATCTTGTCATTTACTTGACCATCTATTAAAGTAGTATTTGCTTTATCTATATATCCATAAGCTTTTCCAACCTTTACTTTATAATAGTTTCCGCTTTGCCCAAGTATTTTATAGTTTTTGCCGGATATAAGATGTCTTGTATCATAAGAATCAGGTGGTGATAAAAGAAGGGCTGTATCTGACTTTGGAGTTATGTATTTTCCTGTATTATCATCACCCTTTGGAGTTGTATGTTCTCCTGTATTATCATCA
>DHEX01000077.1:1614-3105 GCA_002400085.1 Clostridiaceae bacterium UBA4839
GTCCATAATCCATTTTCCTTCATTTACATCAAATATGTGAAGCCTAAATTTATATGGGCCTTTTCTTCCTCTTAAATTGTCTACGCCATTAACTACAATTTTTTCTCCAACTTTATATGTATCCTTTTCAGGAACCATATCTCCATCTGCTCTTACTCTCTCTGCCTCTGTTTCTTTTACACAGTTTAATTCTGCAACATAGTAGCTGTCATAATCACCATTTTTATTGCTGTTTATTCCCTTTTCTCCTGACCTTTTTACCCATACAGAAAGCTTGTACTTTCCTGCTTCAAAAGAAGTATCATAGCTGAACTTATAAGGTATATTTGAATCTACTGCATCTGTCCAATTCATTATTTCTTTCCACTCATTTTTCGCTTCTGTATATAAAAAAGCCCTATACTGTACTTTATCGCAGCCTATTGAGGTAAGTAAAAAGGATTCCTTATCTCCCTCAATTAAAGGGGAATGATCTATTCCTACAAAATTTATTTTTGGAATGTTAGATGCTGCCTTTGCACTGTAACCTGCAAAAAAACCTGTGAGAATAAAGGTTATCATTAAAAAAGATATTGTTTTTTTAGTAAAACCATTCATGCGATTCACCACCTTAATATAAATTTACATAAACTTTCCACTTAGAACGCAGTAATCCAAATTATCCTTCTATATTATATAGACGATAAATTTTCCTACTTTGTTTCACAAAAAGAAAAAGCTCCCTTCCTGTCGGAGCTTTATTCTTCCTCTTTTTTAAAAAGATTTGCTTCATTTAATCTGTAGCTTAGTGTCATAAGGCTTTCACTTAAATGAACATTTTCAACTACAACATCATCTGGGATCTCTAAATCTACTGGTGCAAAGTTCCAAATTGCTTTTATTCCACTTTTTGTAAGAGTGTTTGCTATTTCCTGTGCACTTTCCTTAGGAACACATATTATACCTATATCTATATTCGTTTTCCCTAAAAAGCCAGGCAATTCGTCAATGTCTTCTATCTCAATATCTCGTATTTTAATTCCAATAAGTTTTGGGTTTTTATCAAATATGCCTTTTAGGTGAAATCCAAGCTTTTCAAATTTTATGTAGTTTGCTACAGCCTGGCCTAAATTTCCTGATCCTATTATAACAGTATTATATTCCTTATAAAGGCCTAATATACTTTCAATTGTGTTGTAAAGCTCCCTAACATTATATCCGTAGCCCTGCTGTCCAAAATCCCCAAAGCAGTTTAAATCCTGTCTTATCTGGGATGCAGTAAACCCAATTCTTTCTGAAAGTTCTTTTGAAGAAATTCTATCTATATCATTTTCTAAAAGCTCTCCTAAATATCTATGGTATTTTGGTAATCTTCTGATTACAGCCATTGATATCTTTGTACTTTTACCCATGAAACCACTTCCTACTCATTTTGTTACTTTAATACAATTTGAAGATTAGTATATTTCTATGTTATTATATAAACATATTTAAGTCAATTATAATACATAA
>DHEX01000153.1:0-128 GCA_002400085.1 Clostridiaceae bacterium UBA4839
CCGGTATGGACTTTTAATGGGGAGTTGTGTGGTATTATGGGCAGACTGAATGACTTACACTGTCCAAAAGAAGAAAGATGGTTGCCTATAATTCCATGTTCTCGTAGTTTAACTTTAAGTGCATATCA
>DHEX01000153.1:290-1257 GCA_002400085.1 Clostridiaceae bacterium UBA4839
AATGAGATTTTGCAAAAAGGATTAAAACAATCTCCGACAGATTTAGGACGTGAAAAATTTGTGCATTTATTGACTAAGAAAGTGAAGTGGGTATCATAGCAAAAAGAGAATTAGATGAAAGACTCAATGTGTTATATAAGGCAGGAAAAAAAGTTTATAGCTTTAGCAAGGCAAGTACAATTCATGATTGTTTGTATTCGGCATATCTTACATATATAAAGCATTGCAAAGGAACTTCTAATTGTTATTCAATTATGGGTACAAAAGTTCATGATACGCTACAAGCTATCATGGATGGTAAAGCGACTGAAAAGGAATTGCTTCCTGCATTGAACTCTGAATTGGATGATTTAAAAATGCTGAACATTAACTTTCCAAAAGACAGAAACGGCGGCGATAGTATTCGTGAAAAATGGATTGCAGATATGACGGATTTTTGTAATACGTTTAAAAGGCCGAAGGGAAAATTTGAGACAGAACAATTAGTAATTTATCCATTATCAGATGAAAGATATATTCAAGGATATGTTGATTTAATTCAATATCATTCAGATAATGAAATTTCAATTTATGATTGGAAAACGTCAAGTCAATTTTCCACAAAAGATTTAAAAGAACATGGGCGGCAACTTGTTTTATATGCTATGGCAAAAGAGAACGAAGGATACAAAGTACGAAATATTGCGTGGGTTATGCTCAAGTATGTTACTGTGAAGTTTATGGGAAAATCACGCAAAAATTCAAAAAAGGAAACAGAGCAAATTAAAGTAATTGAAAGATGTAAAGTGGTTGATGAATTATCTTCTATGATTTATGATAAAATGTTAAGCCTTGGATATGATGAGGTTGATGCAGAATGTTATCTATTTCAAGCAAAGGAAAATAAGACGCTTGATTCTTTGCCAGAAGATATTAAAAAGCAATTTATTATTTCACCGTATATCAGATATTATAATTATACTCCTGA
>DHEX01000153.1:1287-6936 GCA_002400085.1 Clostridiaceae bacterium UBA4839
AAAGAAGTAGATGATACATTCTTTTGTAATAATCTTTGCAATTTTAAGAATAGCTGTAAATACTTAAAGACGTATAATGATTTGAAATCCATTGATGATATGAATGGAGCGAATTTATTTTAAGGGAGAGGTTAAATGGGAAAAGTTAAAAAGTGGTCAGATGAAGAAATAAAAATTCTAACTGAAATGTATAAAAAAGCAGTTCCTATTAATAAAATTAGTTATAAACTAGGTAGAACTGAACGAGCAACTGAGGCGAAAGCTATACAATTAGGATTGAACAAATTTTCTACATATAAAAACAATGCTAATCAAAAACGTCCATATATGGATTATGATTGGTGCTATGACAGGTTTGTTAATAAACGAATGACACATCAAGAGATGGCAGATGAATTAGGAGTTACAAAAAGAGTGATTCAAAAATGGTGTGCGGGGAAATTTCAGCTTAATGCATATACGTTAAGAAAATATTTGACATTGAATAAAAATCAAAAAGATGTTGTTATGTTTGGTCGTTTAGGCGATGGACATATAGATAAGAGAGAAAATGAGCCGATTTATATTGAAAGTCATGCAGAAGATGAAAAAGATTATTTGTTTTGGAAGTACAAGATTTTAAAAAATTTATGTAATAGTCCACCGCATTATTATCCTGCGACTAATAAAAAATTTCGTAATGCAAAAACAGGACTAACACAATTATGTATTGCCCAACCTAGTTATAGGTTGGAAACCATGACGCTTGATTGTCTAAAACCAATTCGAGAATTAAATAAATCAGAAATTATTGATAATATTAATGAATTCGGATTTTGTTTATATATTTTAGATGATGGAAACAGAAGCAAAACTAATTGGGGAATTTGTGTAGCTGGACTATCAGAATTAGAAAAACATAAATATGTTGATTTTTGTGTTAATAAACTTAAACTTAGTTGCAAAATTCAAAATCATGATAATAGGTATATTAGTTTTGATTCTGTATCATCTAAACAAATTGACAGTTTAATTTTAAAATATGTGCCTGATAATTTAGATATTATTCAAAAGAAAATCTATCGTTGGAGGTAAAATGACAAACAATTATGTAATATATCATCTTCATGATGATAAAGGTTCATTATTAGATAGTTGTACAAAATGGGAAGAATATGTTGATAGAGCATCAGACTGTGGAATGAAAGCTATCGCAAGTACAAATCATGGGTACAATTTAAATTGGACTGATAAAAAGTTGTACGCAGAAAGTAAAGGATTAAAATACATAAATGGAATTGAAGCATATTTGACACCACAGCTTTATCATACAAAAATAAATAAAAATGGAAAATCGGAACAATATAAAGTGCGTGATAATTTCCATACTATTTTATTAGCAAAAAACAGATATGGTGTAGAAGAGTTAAATAATGCAATTAATAAGTCTTACGATTCTGACCATAAATATTATAAACCGAGAATTACCTTTGACGAATTTTTTAATCTATCAAATGATATAATTAAAATTTCTGCTTGTTTAGCAAGTCCGTTAAGATGCTATAACGATAAATGTGTCGATTATGATTCGGAAGTATACAAACGTTTATTAAAATTTTACGATTATTACGAAGTACAATACTGGAATAGCCAAGACCAAATAGAATACAATCAATATTTGTATAAAATGTCAAAAGAATACAACAAACCATTAATCATGGCAACAGATACTCATAGTATTAATAGTTATAAAGCAGAATGTAGAAAAATTTTGATGATATCTAAAGGTATAGAATTCACCAATGAAGATGAATTTGATTTAACTTTTAAAACGTATGATGAATTAGTCAATGCTCTGGAAAAACAACAGTCATTACCGCGAGAAGTATATATGGAGGCTATTGAAAATACTAATCGTATGGCAGAAACAATTCAAGATTTTAAATTGAATACTAAATCACGTTATCCAATTTTAACCGGAAGTCGTGAAAGTGATGCACAAGAATATATTAAACATACAAAGTCTATGTTTAAAGACAAAGTTGATAAAGGTATTATCCCATTTAATGAAGTTGAGTCATTCAAAAAAGACTTAAAAGAGGAACTGTCAGTTTTCAAAAAAACCGATATGTTGGGATTTATGCTTTCAATGAGTGAGCTTATGTGTTGGTGTAAATCACATGGAATTCCAATAGGGCCTTCTCGTGGCTCTGTGGCTGGCTCAAGATGTGCATTTGTCACGGATATTATTGATGTTGATTCAGTCAGATGGAATACAGTGTTTTCACGTTTTTGTAATGAAAACCGTGTCGAAAGCGGAGATTAAATATTGTGTTTTAGTTCAATAAAAATATAGTGCTTAAAGGATGATGATAATTAGAATTGTTACAGATGAAGAAATTAAAAATGCATATAATTCATATACGAATGGATTGAGTGTAGAGAAAGTATCAAAATTATTTAATATACCACAGACAAGTTTAAGAAGGTATTTTAAACGAAAAGGGTATAGTATAAGAAGTTTAAGTGAAGCAGAAAAAATATATTCTTTTAACGAGTCATATTTTGATAATATAGACACATCAGACAAAGCATATTGGCTTGGATTTTTATATGCTGATGGTTATATTTTATCAAAGAGAAAGCATGGAAACCAAAAATTTGGGGTTACATTATCGGTTGCAGATATTGAACATTTAGAAAAATTAAAACAATGTTTAAATAGTAACCATCGCATCGCTATTTATCACTCTAAAAATTCATATAATGCAAATTGTGAGTATTGTAGGTTGTTGTTTTCTAGTCAACATGCTGTTGATAGCCTAAAAAAATATGGAGTTATAGAAAATAAAACAAATATATTAAAACCTCCAAACATATCAAATGATTTATCCCGCCATTTTATTCGAGGATATTTTGATGGAGATGGAAGTATTTGGAGCCACTTGAATAAAAAATATGGAGCAAAAATTCCACAATATTCAATAGAATTTGTTGGTACAGATTGTATCTTGCAATATATCATGGACGATTTGCTTGAACATAAAATCATTAAAAGATTATATAACTTAAACAAAAGGAAAAAAGGACAAATTGTAAGTAATTTTAAATTTGGTGGAAATTTACAAGCACTGAATTTTTGCCAATACATTTATCAAGATGCAAATACTTATCTTGATAGAAAACATGATAAATATATTGAACTAACAACAATACATAGTTGTTTATAATAGAAATATTATAAAGTATTAGACGGTGAATTGCTGGAAAGTCCTTAGAGCCTATACGCTAAAGCAGAGGAATGAAATATATCCATATGTAAACGCTTGAAAAGTTATAGGATTGGATAATCAGCAGCCAAGCCTCGAATAGAGGAAGGTTCAACGACTATCTCGCCAGAGAGTAGGAAATACTTCCGAAGTGCCGTCTGCCTAAACCATAATATATGGCAAGGTAAAGATATAGTCTATGCCCTCTATTTAATTAGAGTTAAAGTATGTTGAAAGACAGGGTGTCACAGATTGACGTTGATTGTCCTAATGAATATAGACCGCAAATTTATCAACATATTTTTGATTCATTTGGACAAAGAAAGTGTGCTTATGTTTTAGCATTAGGAACGATTTCAGATAAAGGAACAATAGATGATATTGGCAGGGCATTATCAAGGCTATGGAGCAAAGAGAATCCAAATGACAATAATAACCCATATAGCCTTGACAAAATTGCACAAATTAAAAAACAGTTTGATGAGAATCCAGAAGAAACTAAAAAAATATATCCAAAATTGTTTTATTATTTTGATGGATTAAATGGAACAGTGGTTTCATTGTCACATCACCCCGCAGGTGTAATTATTGCACCAATAGATATTTATAGTCGCTATGGTATGTTTATTGATAAAGAAAATTTATCTGTGCTTAATTTGGATATGTCAGCGGCACATAATGTAGGACTTGTAAAATATGATATTCTTGGACTTGATACTATTAGTGTAATTGATAAGACTTGTAAATATGCTCACATTCCATATCCACATACATACCAAATTGACTTCAATGATAAAGCAGTATGGGATGGAATTAAAAAATCTAAATATGGTATTTTTCAATTTACAGGAGATTTTGCATTTAATAGTTTAAAAAAATATGATGTACAAAGTATTGATGATGTTTGTGCAGTTACAGCTTGCATTAGACCTTCTGGTGCTTCTTACAGAGATAGATTGTTAAATCATGAGCATAACAAAAATCCATCTAAACAAATTGATGAATTGCTAAAGAAAAACAATGGCTTTTTAATCTATCAAGAAGATATTATTGCTTTTTTACAACAAGTTTGTGGACTATCTGGTTCAGATGCAGATACAGTGCGAAGAGCAATAGGGCATAAAGATAAAAAATGTATTAAAGAAAATATGCCCAAAATTCTTGAAGGATATTGTAGCCATTCGGATAAGCCAAAAGACGTTGCAGAGAAGGAAGCAAAAGATTTTCTTGAAATAATCGATAATTCCTCAAACTATATGTTTGGGTTTAATCATTCTATTGGATATTCAATTTTAACTTATTATTGTGCATATTATCGACATTATTATCCAGTTGAATTCGTAACGGCACTATTGAATACGGCTGATACAGATGAGAAAATTTTAAATGGTACAACTCTAGCTAAAGAACTAGGAATTACTATATTTTCACCAAAATATGGTTATTCTAAATCTGAATATGTTCCGAATACAAAAAACCAATCCATCTATAAGGGAGTAGCTTCGATAAAACGTTTAAACCAGAAAGCCGCAAATGAACTCTACGCATTATCGCAGCAAACTCACTATGATTCATTTATGGATTTATTGCAAGATATTCATGCTAAGACATCTGTAAGCTCAGACCAACTCGAAATTTTGATTAAGATTGATTATTTTTCTGATTTTGGAGATATAAACTCTATTCTTGAACAGGTCAAAATTTATAATACATTTAATGGTAGAAAACAAATTAGTCGAGCTGATTTAAGCAAGTATCAATTACCGGAAGAATTAATGAATAGTATTTCTGGAAAAGTAACAGAGAAGTTATACAAAGACTTCGATTGGAAGGATATTGTCAAATATAAATTACAGAACTCTCATATCAAACCAGCGACTATCATTGATAAAGCAAAATATGAATTGGAATGTTTAGGGTATATACAAATTACAAATGATAATATTCCAGAATGTTATGCTATTATCTCTAATATTGAAGGCAAGTATAAGAGTAAGACAGTATCGTTGTATAGGATTCATGATGGAACAACCGATATTATCAAGGTAAAGGGTAAGACTCTTGAAAGTTATCCTTTGAAAGTGGGAGATATGATAAAAACGATTGAGATAGCCGAGGAAAACAAGTGGGGAAAAGATGCTGATGGACATTTCTATAAAAAAGATGAAACAGAAATGGTATTGAAAAAATACTCATATGTAAATTGAGGTGATGTAAAATATTAAACTTATATAAGTATTCTGACAAAGAAAAGGATGAACTTGTTAAGTCAATCGGTATTTGGGTTGACACACGCGAAAAAATCAATCCGCACATTATCGATTGGTTTGACAAACATAAAATTGAGCATAAATCCAAAGCATTGACAAATGGTGATTATTCTTTCTATGTGCCGCCAAAT
>DHEX01000134.1 GCA_002400085.1 Clostridiaceae bacterium UBA4839
GTAGAATTAAAAGAAAAGCCTTCCATTCCTACTGGAAACATAGGCAAGGATGCCTTTGGGAATACCCCTTCCTTTAAGGATAAAGGCATAAGAAAAAGAGCTATAATTGCTGCAGGAAGGCAGGACATAGAACCGCTTAATATACATTCAATAGATGATGAGAATATAAGGGTTATAGGGGCAAGCAGTGATCATACCATAGTTGATGTTACAGATTCAAAAAAGAATTACAAAGTAGGAGATATACTAAGTTTTAAGATGGATTATGGATGCTTATTAAAAGCATTTACTTCTGACTATGTAAAAAAAATAATAATAGACAAATAACAATGGTGGGGGACATAGCCCTCCACCATTGTTTTGGGGCTGTTGCACTAAGCTTCTCTGCCATTTCCCACCTAAGAGCTTCTACTTGCTCACTCTATGTTCATTCCATATATTTTTCTTATCTCCGCTGTAATTTGTTCATTAATGAAATTACAGTATAGCTGAATAACTGAATGTGGGATGTTTTTTATTTTAATTTTGTTCCCTTTTCATTTTGAAAGATTAATCCCTTTTTCATTAGGCCTCCTAAGGAATTTTTAAAATGCTTTTTACTTACATGAAAAACTTCATATATTTCTTCAGGAGAGGTTTTATCATTGTAGGGCATAAAACCATTATTAGCTTTTAAATTTTCCAAAATAGTTTCTTCTAAGTTTTCCACTTCAATTTTAGCAGGCTTTCTTGGGGTAAGGCCTAGTCTGCCATCTTCATAAATTTTAATTACATGTAATTCTAAAATATCTCCGTGATTAATTTCTGTGAAGTACTCATTTTTTAAAATTACACCTCTATATTTATTATCAACAGCAACCATTGCACTTCCATTGGTTTGAAAACCATAAACAGTACCCTTAACTGTATCCCCAACTTTATAATTGCTTGGAGATTCTAAATATTTATCCACATTTGTGGTAGCAGCAATTCTTCTGGTGTTATCTAAGTAAATATAAAATAAATAATATTTATCATTTTGCAGGGGATAAAGCCTTTCTTTAAAGGGAACTAATATATCCCTTTCAAGACCAAAGTCAATAAAGCTTCCTATTTTAGTAGTGGAAACCACTTTAAGATAAGCTATATCTCCTACTTTAGCTAAGGGCTTTTTTAATGTAGCAATTAATCTGTCACTTGAATCCCTGTATATAAATGCTTCAACTTCATCACCAATATTAATTTCAGCACCAAGAGCACTATTATTGGGAAGCAGTATATCATCTGAGGTATTTCCAGTATCTGCATCTAAATAGTAGCCAAAAGAAGCTTTTCTGACAATTTTCAATTTATTAAATTCACCGATTTTTATCAAATTAATTACCTCTCTTTTTTAAATATATTTGTATCAATAAATAATTTTAAAATTTCTTTCATTTTTAACAGGTTTTATTTCATTAATAAAGATGTCTTCAATTTCACAAAACCCATTTCCTATTTTAATCTTATTTATAAATTCTTCAAGGCTGTCTTTTTTCCCCTGAGCTTCCATTTGAACAGAACCGTCATCACAGTTTTTTATCCATCCTGTCAAATCATAAAGCTTTGCAGTATAGCTCACAAAATATCTAAATCCGACTCCTTGAACATAGCCTTTGATAATAAAAAAGTCTCTAACCACTTTTGATTCCTCCTGAATTATATATTGCTAAATTATATTATACCTAAATTTCAATTGCTTTTTTCATTTTATATATAAATGTTTCAAAAAAACTATATATTGTTCATGTTAGTCTAGGAATTATTTAATAAGTTTTTACTATAACTTATAATAATATATAATAAACAGCCGATAACAATAATAAAGTATAAAGTGTTTAAGAATCATTTGATGCAAATACTATTTAATAAGAAAAACTCAAAAATTATATTTTATGAATTAATGCTTGCTGCTAAAGATTAGTTTGTTTAAAGGAGTGGTACTTTATTATGAAAAAAATAAGAACAAAATTACTTGTTAGCTTTGGTTCTATTATTGTTATAATTTGTATGGGATTTGAATTAGTAGCATCTACATCTGCTACTAAAGCTTTCGAAAAAAATACGGGTGAAACACTGCCTCAAATGGCCAAGCAGGCTGCAAATGTAATTGATGGCAGGGTTAATGCACAGCTTTCTGCGCTTCAGGTTATGGCTGACAAAACTGAACTGAAAGATGAGGCAGTTCCATGGGATGTTAAAAAGAATATTTTAGTTGAAGAGTGCAACAGAGCAGGACACATAAGTATGGGTATTGCTAATTTAAATGGTAATGTTATTTATACAAATGATAAAAAATTTAACATAAAGGATATGGAATATTATCAAAAGGCTTCAAAGGGTAATATTGTTGTATCAGATCCAGCGACGGATAAGGATGCTAATTCTTTTTTAATACATTATGCTGTGCCAATATATGGAGACAAAAAGTCCATTATAGGGGTACTTATAGCAAATAGAAATGGAATGGAGCTTAGCAGAATAATAAATGATATTACATATGGGAAAAGCGGAAAAGCACTGATTATTAATAAAGAAGGAACAACAATAGCTCATACTAATGAAGAACTTGTTATGAATTGTTATAATGTAATTAAAAATTCTGAAAAGGATACAGGACTTAAACAGCTTGCTACTATTAATAAAAGAATGATTAATGGCGAAATAGGCTCAGGCGAATATACCTATAAAGGCGAAGCCAAATACATGGGATATGCACCTATTGCAAGTACAGGCTGGTCTATTGGAATAGCCACTCCTAAAAGTGAAGTGCTTGCTGGTCTATCAGGTATATTAAAATCTGTAAGCATATTTTCTGTAGTTTTTCTTGTTGTTGGAGTAGTTTTTATAATAATAATTTCAAGATTTTTAACTTATGGAATTAATGAACTTAAAAAGAATGTGGATCAAATTTCAAACGGGGATTTTACAAGTGAGTTTAAAGGTAAATACTTAAAAAGTCGTGATGAAATAGGAAGTATTACAAGAGCTGTAGAAGATATGCAGAATAAAATAAAATCTATGATAAATTATATAAAAGAAAGTGCTGTAAGTATTGAAGAGCAAACACAAAGTTTAACCTTTGTTTCAAATCAAATGGCATCATCTGCTGATAATGTTTCTTCTGCTATTCAGGATGTTGCTAAAGGGACAGGAAGCCAGGCAGAGGATTTGGTAGATATAAGCGGGGTAGTTGATGCTTTTGGGAATGAAATTAGTGAATCGGTAGGGGCTTTCAATGAAATAACAACTTTGTCAGATAAAATACAGACTACTGCTAATACAAGCAGCAAAGATATGCAGAGTTTGGTTCAATCTATAACAAAAATAAGTGATACATTTAAAGAGTTTTCAGACAAAATAAATACTCTTGGGGATAAAATACTTAAGATAGATGAAATCACTCTCCTTATAAACAATATAGCAGAACAAACCAATCTTCTTGCTCTAAATGCAGCTATTGAAGCCGCCAGAGCAGGAGATGCAGGAAGAGGCTTTGCAGTAGTTGCAGAAGAAATAAGAAAGCTTGCCGAACAGAGTAAGAATTCAGCAGAAGATATAGGCAGTTTAGTTGCAGTGATATCTGGTGAATCTGGGGATATAGTAAATTCTTCTAATGAAATGGGCAATGAACTTAAAAATTCTGTTAAGGTAATAAATACATCTATGTCATCTTTTAAAAATATTATTGTATCCATAGATGATATAATACCAAAGATTCAAACTGTAAACGACAGCGCTCAAAACATTGATAAAGAAAAGGAAGAAATATTATCAAAAATCGAATCTGCATCTTCCATTGCAGAAGAAACATCAGCATCTTCTGAGGAAATTGCAGCATCTTCTGAGGAAATGAGTGCATCAACACAGGAGGTTGCAAAATCAGCTCAAGTATTAAGTGAAAAAACAAAAGAAATGAAACAATCAGTAGATAAGTTTAAAATATAAAGATGGCTAAATGCCATCTTTATTTATTTTCAAGTTCCCGAGCCTTTTGGGCCCGGGAATTATTTTTTATAATAATTATTTTTGGGCTTGAAAAATGTTCTAAGATAGTATATATTTATAATTAAACATATGAACATATATTCATGTGATAATATGAAGGAGTGATTTTATGGATAGAAATTCTGACTGCATAGAAAGCTGCAGTGTGAATGTGATTCATGAAGATGTTGTAAATAAAGTTAAAAGTGGTATGCCTGATGAAGAATTGTTTTATGATCTTTCAGACTTGTTTAAGGTTTTTGGAGATACCTCGAGAATAAAAATAATATATGCACTTTTTGAATCAGAAATGTGTGTATGCGATTTAGCGGCACTTTTTAATATGAGTCAATCAGCAGTATCTCACCAATTAAGAGTGCTTAAACAGGCAAGGCTTGTTAAATATAGAAGAGATGGAAAGGTAGTTTACTATTCTCTTGATGATGAACATGTAAAAGAAATATTAGACAAAGGACTTGCACATGTTGAGGAAAAATAATAAAGATAATGTAACTTATTATATTTTTTGATTGGGGGTAAGGGGTATGGAAAATGTATTAAAAAAAGAATTGAAATTAAATGGACTTAATTGTGCAAATTGTGCGGCAAAAATTGAAAAAGAAGTAAATAATATTGATGGAGTTCAAAAAGCAAATGTTGATTTTATTTCTAAAAATCTTGTAATAAAAATAAAAAATAAAAATAATGCAAATGATATCATTAATAGTGCTATAAAAATAGTAGGCAAAATTAGACCTGATGTGATTGTGACAGTTAAAGAAAATGAGGAAGCAGATAAAGAGGATATGGAAGAAGACAATAAAAAGGATTTAATTAAAATAGGAATTAGCTTTGTTATATTTTTAGCTGCTAATATATTAAAACTTCCTGAACCCTATAATTTTATATTGTTTTTTACAAGCTTTTTAATTTCCGGTTATGAGGTTATATTAAAAGCTATAAAAAATATTTTACACGGAAATGTTTTTGATGAAAATTTTTTGATGACTATTGCAACCATAGGGGCATTTTCAATTAAACAGTATCCTGAAGCTGTAGCCGTAATGATTTTTTATGACTTAGGGGAGTATTTTGAGGATAAGGCAGTTGATCATTCAAGGAAGTCAATTACTTCCTTAATGAACATTAAACCTTCGTTTGCAAACATTAAAACAGAAAACGGAATCAAGACTATTTCCCCTAAAGAAGTTAAGATTGGTGATCTTGTTGTAGTAAAGCCAGGTGAAAAAGTCCCAGTAGATGGAAAGGTAGCTGAAGGCAGCTCCTTTATGGATACATCAGCACTTACTGGAGAGTCAGTTCCTCTTGGAGTAAATGAAGGAGATGCTGTTTTAAGTGGGTTTATAAATAAAAATGGACTTATTGTGTTTAAGGCTGAAAAGGAATTTGAAGATTCTACAGTTTCAAAGATTTTAGAGCTTGTTCAAAACGCCGGAAGTAAAAAAGCTAAAACTGAAAACTTTATAACTTCTTTTGCTAAGATATATACGCCAGTTGTAGTTTTCCTTGCTGTAGCTATTGCAATTTTTCCTCCAATATTTATGGAAGGTGCTGTATTTAAGGATTGGCTCTATAGATCACTTATATTTCTTGTAATATCCTGTCCATGTGCCCTTGTAATTTCAATTCCTCTTGGGTTCTTTGGAGGAATAGGGGGAGCATCTAAAAAAGGAATATTAGTTAAGGGCGGGAACTATCTTGAGGCACTGCAAAAAGCAGAAGTAGTTGCCTTTGATAAAACGGGGACATTAACAAAGGGAATATTTAATGTAACTAAAGTAGTGCCTGAAAATAATTTTACAAAGGATGATGTAATAAAATATGCTGCCTATGCAGAAAG
>DHEX01000082.1 GCA_002400085.1 Clostridiaceae bacterium UBA4839
TAAAAAATATTGGCAACCAAATTGCCAACATTTTAGCCTCTATCAATTTAAAGTAGCCCTATTTTCTTTATAGTTATTAATGTAATCCCTATATTCCCTTATATCCTCTTTGCTAAGCATAGAATATATACTTTCTATCTGTCGTGCAAGGCCCTCATATTTCTTATTGTGTACGCCCATTAATTGTAAGTTTAAGCATATACACTCCCTTAAAACTAAAAATTCTGCTATATTTAGTTCAAGTATAATTTCCTTCCTATTGTACGGTTCAGCCATTAAGATTAGCAGTTTTGTCATTATCATTTCTGCATTACTTATGTTATCGTGTATTGCAAAATTATCTATAACTCCTTGCTCATAACTTAAGGCTTCTAAATGCCTATTTATCCGCTGTAATAGTGGCAATAGCAATTCCTTATGAATTCTAATCCCAATACTTTCCTCATTAAACTTAAAATAAATTTCTTCTGGTTTTAAATGCATAATATAAGCCCTCCCTATATTATAAAATTCCTACTTTATGAACTTTATATAATATAAAGAAGGCTGCACACTCTTATCAAGTTTTATTTCATCTTTTTATTATTAATTTAAAAATAGTTATGTTTTAAATTACACAAATTAATATCAACACCACTTTAACATATCGGTTGATATAACCTTGGGTACCAAACCGACCCTACCATTGTTTATAATTTTAATATTTTCTCTACCCCTATAATATTTATAATTACTGGTGTTCTTAGGCGGTTTACAGTATGTAATTAATAATAATTCTACATCATCTAATTCGGTAGATAACTCAACAGATATAAAGAAATGGTTAATTCCTCCTGAGTTAATACCTCATCATTTTTAATTATTAGGTTTGAGTTTCTGTATCACTTCTGCATAATCTTCAACATCCAAAACTTCTTCTATTCCAACTTTTCCACTACTTACTAACTCCGCCAACTTTATAACTTTTAATTCTTTTTGGTTGGCAAATCCCGACTCTTCAATTAATTCGTCACCTTTAGCAGTAATATAATCTTCTAATTCTCCCTTTTTAAGTATGTAAATATTATCTTTCTTTAATTTGTTAATATAATCAATAACCTTTGTTTTAACATCCTTATGATTATTTAATATACTATAATTAACCTTTTTGATTACTTTTGGCCTTAAATATTCCCATACTTCTTTTAATTTTCCATTGTATTCTTCAGTAGCACATATTTCATCAATAACTGTACATAATGTTTTAGCATCTTTACTTTTATCAGGCCTTAATATTTTTTCTTTGATATCTTTACTCTTTATCCAAGGCTCATCGGCTGGTAATATTTTTTGTAAAGATTTCCTGATATCATTTAATTCTTCCTGCGAAAAGTCACTAATATAATCGCTAATATTCTCTAAACCATTATAAAGGATATCAAAATCAGCAATGACATAATACTCAATATCTAAATAAGTTAACAACTCTATATATTGTTTAAAAAAAGATTTTCCTCCTACTTTAGCAACACTAATGTTATTATTATCTAAATATCCATTCTCTTTATAAAAGTTGTCGGCTACCAATGGTATAAGATATTCCTCTGCACCTTCTACTAAAATAACTTTATCTGCAAAAAATATTTCTGAATTTTTAGTTGATATTATATTTTGTAATTTTGCAAGTTCCTTATTCTGATCTTTATCTATATTTATACGTTTTGTTTCTGTCTTTCCGTGGACTTTTTTAACTACTATTATATTCCAAATATCAGTATTTCTAATAAATTCAGATGAATGTGTAGTTATAATAACTTGATTTTTATTTGTAGAATTTAGATTAACAAACTCGTCAAATTTATTTGAAATTACTCTTTGAGCCTGAGGATGCAGATATATCTCTGGTTCCTCGACAACAAGTAATGAAGAATTCATATGGAACTTACTACAATAATAAGAGAATAATGCTATTATGATTGCACTTTGAATGCCTGTCCCTTTATCCTCTAATAATCCTTCTACACCATCATTAACAAATATATTAATTCCTTTATAAATATCATCTTTAGTGTTTTGTAGCAGTTGAAAAGATATGCTATCATGATAGATTGCTTTTTCTATTTTTTCTTTGATATCTGTAGTAGCATTTATAAAAATATTATCTGTAATTTCTTTAATTTCATTAAGTTTTTCATCTATTAATCCTTTTTGCCCTGAATCAGAATTTTCCCAGATACCTTTTATTAGTTTACCATACCAACTCCATGTATTAATCTTAAGTTCTTTATTTATATTCCTAACTGCTGGTAGTATTGCACTTGTAATCAATGAATTTTTCAAATCATTAGAGAACCTAGAGCACCTATAATATTGGTTGTCATATTTTAGAAGAATAGAATATGTTTTTTGATAATTATTTTGCTGATTATCCATATCGCAACCCATATTTTCGATTATATAATTTTTAGCAACTGAAAAATATATGTATAATTCCTGAGAATTATTAAACATATTAAATAGTTCTTCTGTATTTTTATTGTATCTTTTATTGTATTTTTCATCGGTTAAAGTTTCAAAATTCTCAATAAGGAGTTTAGGGCAACTACCATTATTATAAAAACGCTCTATAAGATTGTTTTCTCCTAAAGACACTAACCATAAACCTTTAATACTTTTAAATAAGTTTTCGTTTATATCATGCCCATCTAACTTCACAGAAATAAAAAAATTATCCTTTGTCTTTTCTTCACCGTTGCTGTAATATGTAAAAAAGTCTTTCTCATTTACATCCTGATATACTGGGTTCTTTTCTCCTAGGACTAAATCAAGGGCCTTAACAATATTACTCTTACCAGAATTATTTTTACCAACTAATACATTCTTTCCAGGATTAAAATTAATTTTCCCTCTTTCAATACTTCTAAAATTTTTTATAAACAATTCTGATATAAACATTCCTTCACCACCCACTCTTTAATAAATACAGAATTTACTAGTTGTATATATTATACATTTAATTAAATTATCTTTCTACAAAACCTTTCAACAAAATCAGGGTTTTGTGGATAATACTATAAAAATCTACTGCTATTTTGTAACAATTAGATGTAATAAGCCCCTAAAAATTGTCCACAAAACTTTTTACAACATTTTTCATCACAAAAACTATATGGTATATAACTTGAAATAATGGCTAAATATTTCTTAAAATTTATTTGAACAGATAGAAAGGAGTTTTTTAAATGGATATAAAGGAATATTATTTAAATGATTTTGTAGATTATTTATATCAAAACGATAAATCACCTGGTACAGTATCAACTTACACCATCAATATTAGATATTTTATACGATACTACATTGAATCCTATGACGAATCGTTCATCCCTGAAAATGTAATCATGATGGATTTACAGGATTATCGAAATTATCTTTTAAATATCAAACGCCAAAAGGCATCTACTATAAATAATAAAATTGCTGCACTGAAGGAATATTTCTTCTTTCTTCAGAGCAAAGGAATAATCAAAACAAATCCTGCTGAAAATTTAAAAAAGATAAGAACAAATAAACCTACCGCTCCCAAAAGTTTCTCTGATTCGGATTTTAAAAAAATTAAAAGATATGTATATAAAAGTCAAAAGGAATTATGGATAGTGATTTTTGAGTTATTATCTAAAACAGGGATTAGGGTAAGTGAACTTATAAATATTCGTCTTAATGATATAACTATAAATGAAAGGTCTGGAAACCTAAGAGTTATAGGCAAAAATCGAAAAGAAAGGAATATTCCTCTTCATGTAGATGTTAGAAAGGCCATTGATTCGTATATGGAAATTAGAAATAAATTTCTTATTAATTCTGAGTATCTTCTAATTAGCGAAAGAAAACAACCCTTTACCCGCTCTGGAATATTCAAGATATTAAAGCGCTGGGAAAATGATACAAACATTAAAATCCATCCACATATGTTCAGGCACTATTTTGCAATTCGAATTCTAAATAATCCTAATTCCAGCGCTGATATCAACACTATTCAATATTTATTAGGACATGAATCCATTGAGAGCAGTGCCATTTACCTCAAAGTAAGACAAGAAGATTTAGAAAAGAGCATTGATGCCATAACAGATTATTAAATATCTTAAAATTAATACACCTATATTTTGTATATGGGTGTATTTTATTATTTTATAAAAAAAAACTTGGTTTCAAAAAATTATAGCCATCACCAAGTACATGACATTAATCTTTTCCCTAATAAGGCAGAGATAAGGTTCCCCTTATCCCTGTTGTTTGATTGTTTTCCACTCTTTCACATTGTCCTTAGTGATAAATATTGTAATTATAGCAAACGGTATTACTGCCAGCCATCTATATTCAAAAAACATTTTTTGATATAAGTAGAAAATCGAGAAAAATGTTGCAAACCCAACTGCTGTAGGTATTAATATGTTAAAAATTATATTCAATTGTTTCTTCATACTTAATCAACTCCTTTTACAATAATTGTAGCGCACATAGAAATATTTGTCAGGTCCCTTTTAATAAAATATAAAGAACTTGTAATAAACTCTTTTAGAATAAAAATAGACTATAAGGAAAAATGCTTTGGAAAGACCGCTAAATCTCCAAAGCATTTTAAAAAATTCTAATAGCCCTATTTAAAAAACATTCCAAAAGTCGTAGTACTTATGTATTTCAACCTTTGCTCTATTATATACATATATGAAAAAATATTCAATAATATCTTATACCTAAATTTCCCCTATCACCTTTTCCCTTTTTCCTTTTTCCCTCCCTTCTTCTTTATTAATCGTAATCGTTCCACCATCAGGAATTGTAAATGGTCCTATAGAAACCGTACTCCCTTGTGCTGTTCTACCTTCTCCAGTTACATAAAGTTCTGTTGCTTCCCATGTTTGTTTATAATTACAAGGAACACTGCTGCTTACCCAAGAACCTACGCACACACTATAGCAACTAGTGCTACACTGGCTTCCCCCTTTTGAATCTGTATAGCAACTGGTACTACACTCTTGCCGAGTTGAATAACACTCATCGTAATATTCATAACTTCTGCTTTCAGAACTATTCATTTCAACTCGTTTTTTAGAAGGTTCTACATTAACTCTTACTGAAATATCTTGATTAACCCAACCATCTCTATTCCCTGGAATATCTGCTGATTGATTAGGAGTAAATATAATATCCCCCGAAGGAGTCGAAGGAGTACCTCCACCATCTTTATAGACTGTACCACCATAAATTCCTATATCAGTTATTGTACCTGCAATGTACATTTCACCTATCTGTGGATTAGATGGAAATGTTTCTCTTACCTGATATCTATCCCAATCTTCATATGTTAACCATCCACTATAGCCTTCAGCATCATGGTAATAGTATTTACTTTCCTTAAGTCCAGGACATTCAGATTTTCCACCATAATCACATACCCAGCCAGGTGGTACAAAAAACTTATTATGTGACCTATTGTCTCCTTGGTTAACCCAACCACCTTTATATATATATTCTTCATTCTTATCTTTTGCTAAACCTTTATAATAATACTGCATATCATTATTAATAACTTTAAAAGGCTGTGTACCTCTTATACCATGTACCTCTTTTGACAATCTTTCCCCTGCTTTAACTTTTGTAATGGCTGGGGGAGGGCTAAAACCCACGACCATACACAAAATTATAAGAAGTGATAATACTCTTTTTTTCATATTTTCCCCCCTTATCTCTTCATTGTAATAATTATATTACCATCCTTACCATCACCAGGCATCCCACAAACTCTTATATCACCAAAATCCTTTGAAGGATACACTCTTCTATCCTCTTCTGTCAGTTTCCTGTTAAAGAGTTCTAACATATAATCAGTTATTTCATCAGATTTTTCTCCTAGTATAACCTTATTACACATTCTAAATGTCTTCATATTATTTTTATTATTTATATTATTATCAAAATGAATATCTACAACTCCTTTGTAATCCCCTGTATTACCTGCATCTTTATATACATCATTTCTAAAAAATCTATAATTCACAAAACTACTATCGCAATCTTGTTTAATACAATTTATATATAACCTTAAATCATCTTGTGCAAACATATAATCACCTTTACTAGTCATAGAAAAAATTGGATAATATCCCCCGTTTGTCATTATTCTAATCATTTTATACACTTGTTCTTCTAAATTTGGATTAACAACACTTTCAATTTTATGACTTGGTTTAATATCTGATTGCATTTCCTTGCTTGTACTCATTAATAAATGTTCATCTCTTATAATATAACTACCTTTATATGTTTTCCCTTCCAATACTTTATCCAATCCTTCAATACTACCAGATATATTATCAACATTTTCTGGTAGTTCTGTCTTTCCGTCTGCACTTGCTTTTACTTCAATAGGTTTAAGTTTAAATGCTTCCCACTTTGCAGGGCTTCCAATTTTTTTAACCCACACATCAAGCATATACTTTCCAGTATGTTGTGGCTTCCAAGTTAAACCATTTTTCTTATATCCATCGATGTTATTTATCCACTTGTTGTTTTCTACATCGTATGCATGTATTCTATATTCTACATCCCTTAACCCTTCTATACTATCTACTCTTACACTATCTCCTAATTTGTATTCTTCTTTATCTGTCATAACATTTTTATCTAAATCCATTCCATTATTCTTTACACTGAACTCAAATGTATAATAACTATCAAAATCTCCATTAGAATTATGCTGTATACCCTTTTCTCCTGCTTTTTTAACCCAAATAGAGCCATAAAAATTACCCTCTCCAAGAACCTTATCTGGTGTTACAGCATATAAATCCTTTGCCCTTACTCCTGTTGTATATCCCTTTGTTATATCCTCCCAATTATTAGTTCCTGGGTATCTCACCCAAATCCTATATTGTACATCCTCAGCACCTTCACTTGTTAAATAAAATGTCTGCTTCGTTCCTTTGAGTACAATAGACCTATCAAGTCCTACAAAATCTATCTTTGTCCTTAACTTTGTCACTGCTTTAACAGGTGTATAAGCACATGCGAGACCTATACACATCATTAGACCAAATATTATTATTTTTCTAAACCTCTTCATAAATTTCACTCCTTTATATTCTTATCTTTAGGTAATAGGGGTTAGGTAATAGGGGCTAGGTCATAATCAAACTGTCCCTTTTCTCCTAATTCTCTTTATCCTTTTCTCCTAATTCCCTTCACCCTTTTCTTCACTCTTTCCTTTCCCTTTCTCCTAATTTCCTTTACCCTTTTCTCCTAAAATATAACCTTCATATTATTTTTATAAAAGTAATTTTCTTAAACTCTAAACCTTATGTACTTAACACTTGCTCCATATTATTCTTCTATTTTTCTGATAGCATAAATAAATCCACACCTTTAAATTTTCACAGGTATGGATAAGCCATAAATTTATATATTAATAATGCACAAGAACGTGCAAGAAATTCGTACTACTTTATCGCTCTCTTGCAATAAAGCAAATTGATTAAAACTATGTAAAAATGTTTCTAATTTTTGTTAAACACTGTTTGCTATCCATATTTCCATTCCTAATTTTAAAAAATAATATGTTTAGTTTGTATATCAACCCCTCTCCTTTACCGTTTATCTTTTGTTGATAGCATCCCCCCTTATTTACATTAATTGCGCTATATTTCCATAATATGTTCGGCATTCCGATATAATTTTACAATATTTGAACAATTATTACAATACGCCCTATTTTATTTAGTATCGCCCACGAAGATTGTTAAATTATATGATGAGATAATTATGAATTCTGAAGATAGTTTGCGTTTAATTGCAAAACTGGCTAAAGCCGTTTTAGAGGAATAATGTTTTATTACTGTAGTATTAATACCATGAATTATCTTATTTATTTTAAAACTTTTACCTTAAATAATTTGATTTCCTGTATACATATGGCTATAATACTTCAAATTTCATAAAGGAGTGGTCGTTATGATAAATTTGGAAGTTTTTAGATTGGAATTAAATTACCTTAAACAGATTGTTAATAGGACATTAGGAGATAAGGCTTTAGGGGAAATAGATGAAGCGATTGAGATGTTAATAATATATTTCCTTAATCCTGCTACCTATAATTCCTCATCCCTATCCTATCTTCAAACGATTGAACAGTATCTAAATCAAATTCAACAAAAAATTGAACCTTGTGAGTACAAACTCCTGTTAAATAATACCCCTACCATAAGGAACTTTTTAGAAAAAATAAAGTTTGAGATATCCAAATGTTAATAAAACAAGGCTTTACAGGATAGACAACCTTATCCTCAAAGCCTTGTTCTTTGTCCTAATTTTTCTATTTCTCTTGTCCCTTTTTTACAAATTCGTATAAATCCGTGTTATCCATCTTTTCAAAAGCAATAGCCTTTTTAATATTAGTTAGAATTACCTGATTGTTCTTGATTTCGCCAATCAAAGTATACTTAAAATCATCATTGTATGCAATAATAAAATTCTCTTCTTTTTTATCTATTTCCATGGATTGCAATTGTTTCAGGATGTTATCCCTATTTAATTCATATTTATCAATAAGAGTATCACATTCAATTAAAACCTTATTCATATACCATATCTCCTTTTCCACATATTACTATACCTTATTATATTATATAAATTTACTATCTCTAAATCAATTAAAATAAAATCTTTAATGATTTCCCCCATAACTATACTTAGCCCTTATTCCTTTTACTCCTTAATATACTATTAAGCAGATACAATATCAAATACTCCGTTTTTACACCTATAAACTTTATCTGAAACCTTATTTGGGTCGTTATCTGTCATAATCAATGATTCCATAATTTTTATATATTCAGGTTGATATTTGGCCACAACTAATGCAGTTGATGAAGGAATTGCAAAGAGGTAATCCTCCCCAATTTTCCTTTTTATCTGTTTTTGTAATGAATTACTAAGTAAAAATGATGCATTATAATCAGTAGAATATCGCAAACAAAATATATTAAGTGTATTATCCAGCCGTACCAGTATATTAGAAAGTTTATTTAAGTTCTCCCATGCCCTCTTTTTTATTTTATCAAAGTCCACATCATCACTTTCCAGCACAAATCTAAAAATTTCCCCTTCATCCGTAACATAAAGTGTATCTATATTGGCAAAGGCTTGTTCTCTGCAAAAGCCTAAATCCTTTTCCCCTTTCCCGAAATCTCTACTTTTAAGCAAAGGAAATACATTATTATAATCAACCTTAAATTTATATTGGTTTAATACCTCGTTTGCAATCTTTATATATAATTCCTTTATATTATCATAGCCTGCAACCTGATATTCTTTGTATATGCTGCTAATTGGCAGTTCTACATGAGTCACTTCCGCACCAATTCGTATATATTTTTCTTCCAACTCCACTTCGGGAAATTCCATCTTAAAATCTCTTGTAATTTTTTCTGTAAACTCCTCAATCCTAAGCACATTATCCCTCCTTAAACCATACTCCCTTATTTCTTAATCCCGATAAACTCAAAAGGCATACCTTCCTTTACATCCTAATTCCAGTTATGAAAAACTGGCCGTAAAGGAGATATGCCTCCATCAGTATGCTTATATTTTACGTTGGTCCACTAATAAATGCAACGTATTTATTTTATCCCTTATTCCTATTTATCATTTTATATCATTATCTCCATACATTTCATATCCCTAAATCCCTATATTTCTTATACCCAATTCCTTATTCCCTATCTCTTACATAGCCCTATTAATAATACACAACCTTTGTACAGAATCATGTTTCTTGAATCATGAATCTGTATGAAGGTCTTATATTATATAGTGTGATTACTATCATTTTTTATATTACGCCATTCTGCGGCCAATATTTCCTGTAATATTTTATCTTGTTTTTTTGAATTATCCATATATATCAACCTCACTACATAAAAATACCATCATCGCAAAACTTTTTAGAATGTTATAAATCTTTCGTGTTGTAACAATTTATTTATTGAGCCCTTCCATTTAACTTCTCATAAGTCTCAGTCAGCATATACTCCATAAGGGCATTCTTGAACTGCTCATCATCCAAAACACGGGTAAAGAAAGTTTGGTTCTGGTCCATTCTATCGATAACTTTATTGATAAAAACCTTCTCAAAGGCAAACCTAAAATCATCAATGGTATTTGTTTTAGCCTTTTGAACCAAATCCTCATCGGCGGCAAAATCCTCTTTAATCTGCTCCACAGATAACTGGTCGGCTTTTGTAAAGTCCGTTCCAAACCGCTTATTAAGTCGCTGAATAATACTTGAAAGATATTCTTCATCATCTTCTTTTGTCTCTGCTCCTGCAAATTTTACAGGTGTAATTGGTACATTTTCATCATCAGAAGTTAGAGAAATACTTCCTTCAAATGTCTTCTTATTGGTATAATACTCCAAAGCAATCTCATCTGATAGGTGAACAGTAGAACCTTTTCCCCTTGGCAGTTTTTTAAGCAGATATGTTAAATATACATACAACTTATGAAGTTCCACATCCTCAAAAGGTGTGATTTGAAGGATAAAGGAATAAAGCCTTATATATTTTGTTGCTTGGCTGCTAAAATCCTCTTTATGCTGCTCATCCAACTTTTTAAACCTTTCTACGGCTATATCTATCAAGTGGTTTAATATTGCCCTGTCTTTAGAAGTCTTTTTGTCCTTTGGCTTAAAGTATATATGAATAAACCTATCCAGTTCTTCTTTTAAATACACACCAGAGGCATCTAGCATAGTTTCAATATCATAAAGAAGGTTCGGCTCTGTCACTTCTTCCACAATAGTTGATTGATAATATGGTTTAAATGCCTTTTGAATATCCTCTGCTTTATTTACAAAGTCAAGGATAAAGGTATCATCTTTTCCCCCACAGGTCCTATTAAGCCTTGATAAAGTCTGTACTGCTTTAATTCCCGACAACTTTTTATCTACATACATGGTATGTAAAAGAGGCTGGTCAAATCCTGTCTGATACTTTTCAGCAACTAACAGCACCTGATATTCATCAGTAGCAAANNGCCACTAAGGTTTTCATATCTTTGTAGCCTTTCTTTTTGATATATTCGTCAAATGCAAGTTTATAGCGTACAGCATGAAGCCTGGAACTAGTTACTACCATTGCCTTAGCCCTTCCCCCTATCTTATGTTTAGTTACATTTCTGAAGTGTTCTACCATAATTTCAGTCTTTTGGGCGATGTTATAGGGATGAAGACTAACATATCTTGTAAGTGCCTTTGTTGCTTTAGCCTTTTCAAAAGCAGGGTCATCTTCTATTTTTTTTGCCAGTTTAAAATAGGTTTCATATGTAACATAGTTTTGAAGTACATCTAGAATAAATCCTTCTTCAATTGCCTGTCTCATGGAATATAAATGGAAAGGATGAGGTAGTCCATCTTCGCCTATGGTTCCAAACATCTCAAGAGTTTTTGCTTTCGGTGTAGCAGTAAAGGCAAAGAAACTGATATTAGGCTGTTTCCCCCTTTTCCTTATTATCTTTGATATCTCTTCATCTGGGTCATATTCCTTCCCTTCGAATTCTTCATCAAGTTTTTCTGCTTCTTCAAGACTATTTGCTGACAGCACTTCCCGTAATGAAGCCATATTCTCCCCTGCACTGCTGGAATGGGCTTCATCTATAATTACTGCATATTTGCGATTTTTTAATTCCCCGACCTTTTCAATTATAAAAGGAAACTTTTGTAGAGTAGAAATAATAATTCTCGTTCCACCTTGAATAGCATCAGCCAATTGATTGGAATCTTTATCTATTTTTTCAACAACCCCATGTTTATGCTCCAATTGATAAATGCTGTCCTGCAGTTGCCTATCTAAAACCCTTCTATCGGTAATAACAATCACTGAATCAAATACAGAATTATCTTCATCATCATGAAGGTTAGCAAGCCTATAGGCAAGCCAAGAAATAGTGTTAGTTTTTCCTGACCCTGCACTGTGCTGTACAAGATAATTTGTCCCTGCTCCCTTCTCTTTTGCATCGGCTTCCAGTTTTCTTACTGCATCCAATTGGTGATATCTTGGAAATATGACCTTTTCCGATGTATATGTAATTCCATCTATGCCTTTCTTTTCTTCAGTCTGAATAAATAAAAACTTCTTTAATATATCCATCAGGCTGTCCTTTTGAAGTATCTCTTCCCAAAGGTAAGCAGTTTTAAGACCATTAGGATTATCAGGATTTCCGCATCCTCCATCACGCCCCTTATTAAAGGGTAAGAAGAAAGTCTTATCCCCAGAAAGCCTTGTAGTCATATAGACTTCTTCAGTATCTACTGCAAAAAATACAATGGTTCTTTTCTTAAATTGAAATAATAGTTCATTAGGGCTTCTATCTTTCTTATACTGTATAATTGCATCTTCATAAGTTTGACCAGTAAAAGGATTTTTAAGTTCAAGCACAACAACTGGAAGCCCATTTATACAGATAAGCATATCAATGCTGTTTTCGTTTTTAATGCTGTAGTGTACTTGCCTGGTTACAGATATGCGGTTCTTTTCATAGAGTTTCACTGTTTTCTCGTTTAATTTGCTATCAGGCTGAAAATAAGCAAGGTCTAAGTATACACCGTAATCTTTAATTCCATGCCTTAATACATCAATCATACCACGATTGTTAAGTTCCCTATTTAATCGGCTTAGCACCTTAAATTGATACTGGTCTTTATAGATTTCTCTTAATTTATCCATCTTTTTGGGCTGGGTGTCCTCTAAGAAGTCAAATAGGATTTTTGTGTCAAGAGCAAACTCTTTATTATAATCGTTAGGATTACCCTTCACATATCCAGATTTTAAAAGATGTTCTTCAACATATTCTTCAAAGCCCTTTTCTGAAAGTTCCATTGGAGTATACATTATGCTATTCCTCCTTGCTTATTGTATGATGTAGTATCAAAATATATTGTTTTATCAATCTGCCTATATAGAAAACTTATTAATGATAATATATCTAAAGCATCTTCTCTACTTATGTTCCAATCTAACTTAGGTTCATGACACTCTGGATTTCTTATTGCCCTCATTAACCCCATACACAGATGCATTAACCCTTCCTGTTCGTTTTTTTCTGTTTCTGTTATTTGCCTATTTAGTTTTAATGGTCCTCTAAGGGATAAAGCGTTACTCATTAAATCTGTTCCATGCTTATCAATACCAGATTTTTCTTTAACACATTTATCAAACGCTTTACATGACTCAAAAACTGCATGAAAGTAGTTTCCTTCTATAAACAAATCTTTTGAGTGTTTAATAATTTCATGATGAAAATGTCTTGAGATAAATAGTTTAGTATCCTCATTTTCTTTTTCGTTAGGCATTGTCCGTTTCTCTTGTGAAGAAATAATTTCACCTTTTCTATCAATACTTAATCCATAGAATTCTAATACTTCATTAATAGAATCTATTATTTTTCTATGCCCTTCAGCATTACTATAGAATTCTTCTGGATTACATAAATTCTGTATAATCTTTAATATATTATAAGTGCCATATGTCGAATTTTGTATCTGATTTAATACATCGTTCACAAACCTCCATTTCGTGGACGTACCATCATGAGCATACTGTGGAAAACCACATTTCGCAAAAAAGGTCGTTATTTGACTTCCTGTATAACGGTCACCAATTATTCTCGAAATCTGTTCCAATGCTGAAGCACTAAATTTTTCAGTATCTAAATTCATTACTATTATCCTCCTTATAAGTTATAAAACTTTTATTTTGCCTGTTACTGCTTCAGAAATGAGGGATTGGCGGTATTCTTTGAGTTTTTTGATTTGAAGTTGTATACTATAAGTCAATTCATCTATTTGAGAAGTCTTCTTATCAAGATAGTTGGCTATTTGCTCTTGTTCCTGATAATCAGGAATTCCCAATTTATAATTCAAAATAAAGTCTGTGGGTATTCGTTTTAAACCTGCAACCCCATACATTTCTGAAATACCTTTAGATTTAAATATATCAGATTGCAAATAATAAAATAAAAACCTGTTATAGCACTTGTTGTTGCATCTTAATACATGAAGTTCTGTTGTCCCAAAACCTATACCATTTAATAACCCTTTTACAATCGCAATATTTCCATTTTCAAAACAAGGAGTTACTTTTGCCATAATAATATCTTCATTTCTAAAATAGGTGTAGTTATTTATTAAGTTCTCCATGGTATTAGTCAGGGCATAATCCACTTTCCCCGTTGCTATAATTTTATCCATAGGTATAAAAGTCACTTTTTGCTCTGATGGCAAATATCTTACTTCTGATTTATTGGGATTAACAGTAGCCAAATATTTTATTCTATTAACTTCCCAATGTTCTGGCATCTCCCCTATCCACTCAACCCCTGAATCTTTCATCTTAACATTTGGATTAAGTCCTTTGGTAACGGCTTCGCTAATAACCACTTGCCGCTTTTCCTGTAGTAGTTCTACCAACTTTTCCTTATCAGCAATTAAATCATCTATTTCAGCAGTCTTTTGGTCAAGGAAATTGGCAATGGCTTTTTGTTCATTCA
>DHEX01000092.1:0-28829 GCA_002400085.1 Clostridiaceae bacterium UBA4839
TTTGTTTTATATAATTACTGCAAATTTTAAATTTTGTATCAACAATAGTTTTATCATCAATATCCTCTTTTAATTTTACAGCTTTATTTAAATGTAAAAAAGATTCCTCATAATTCCCGCCCTTTGCAAATATTTCCCCAAGGCAGCTCTCTATTTCAGCAATTTTCTTTGTATTTTGAACATCTCTAAATATCCTGCTTGCTTCTTTGGCATATTTAATTGCCTCGTCTATATTGTTTTCTTTTCCATAAGAAATGCTCAATATCATAAGAGTTTCACCATACTGCTTTTTATTTTCCAATACTTTAAGTCTATCCCTTGCTAAAAGTGAATATTCAATCGCCTGCTCTACATTACCAATTTTATTATGGCAAAGAGCTATGTAATAAAAAATCTGTGCTTTCAAAAATTCATCTATATGTTTATATTCATTTAGTATATTGTCAGCTTGCATAAAATAATTTAATGCAGTTGAAACATATCCCATAGCATATGTTATTCTGCCTATATGTATAAAACTTGCAACTATGTCATCAACAGATTGAAGCTTTAAAAAAATTGCATTAGCCGTTAAACAATGCTGCTGTGCTTCCTCTAAGTTATTTTCCATTTCTTTAAGCATTGACATAAGCATTTCAAATTTTCCCCTAAAGTATGGAAGATTATACTTTTGTGCATAATGCAGACCTTTTTCAATAGATTCCTGAGCTCTAACGAGGTTCATGTCATTTATTGAGGATTCAGCTATACCATCATAAAACTCACATACCTTAGATGCTTGCTTTTCCTCACTTTCTAAAAAATACTCAAGCTCCGTTCCAAGGCGTTTTGCAATATATTCTAATAAATCTATACTTGGATTTGACTTTCCAGATTCAACCAAGCTTATCTGCCCAGGAGTTATCCTATTGCCCGCTAAATCTTTAAGAGTCATATTTTTTTCTTTTCTTTTTAATTTGATTTTTTCGCCTAATGTCAATATCTCCATTTTATCACTCTTTTCTATTACTTAATATAATTATACTGTAAATAAAAATAAATGTCATTTATTATAGGATAAATTTTACAAAAATTAAAAATTTATATGATTATTGCAGTTAAGCGTATCCACATAATACCCCGCCTGAGGCGGGGTATTATGTGGATAGCAGCCATCGGATAAGGTGATTCTTAGACTCAAGTGAAATTATACCTTCTTTATCTGAGTCTAAGAAGCGCCAAGCCAGGGGCGTAGCAGCCATTTGGGACATTACGGCTGCTAGCCATCGGATAAATTAAAAGCTGTGAATAAATTATAAATTAATTCACAGCTTTTAGTTATATATAATTTAGAAGTCAAAATAAATTAAATAACAATTCTAATATGAGTTCCATCCTTATCCTTAATATCTACAAGCTCAAGCCCTTTATACTTTGATAAAATAGCCATTGCCTTTGAAAACTCCTTCATATCAACAGAATCCATATAATTTGAAACATCATTGCCAGCATATTTTTTAGTCAACTTTTTTATACATTTACCTCCAAATAAGCCCATACACCTATAGGGAATTAAAACAGGAATGAAAAAATGATGCCCATCATCGGTTTTTAAATATATTTTCAATTTATCACCTACTCAATAGTGATTTCAACGACATCACCATCATCAGATTTTATATCAACAAATTTCCCTTCAAACCCTGAATCTATTGCATCCATTAATGCCTGTGTATCTATATCCTTAATATCAACCCCCTTTATGTTTAAGGGGATACTTCCTGTTGATTTAATTAAGGCCTTTAAAAACTTTATTGGAAGATTAACATTTACATTATTATCTCCAGTATGATCTGAAATCTTTATTTTAAACATTCTATTGTCATGGGAAATCGCCTTTGGCTGTTCTTCTTTTTTGTTTAAAGCCTCAATAAGCTTTGCAGCTTCTTCTGAGTCAATTTTGCCATCCTCAAGCATCTTCATAACTCTTAGAATCTCTTCATTCATTTTTAATATCCCCCTCATTATTTAAAATTTTAATTGCTTCATCAGGAGTTATTTCCCCCTTTTCAAGCGAATCAAGAACTTCTTTATTATCAGGTGATTTTTCTTTTGTAACTGTATAACCCAAAGATGATAAAACGTCATCAAGTTTTCCTCTTACTGTAGGATAGGAAACACCAAGCTCTTTTTCAACATCCTTAATACTGCCTCTGCACTTTAAAAAGACTTCTATAAAATTGAGTTCTTCCGCACTTAAATATGCAAACTTAGAAAGTTCAAACTCATTTTCAATCACTGTTCCACAATTATCACATTTTAATTTTACTACCTTCAATTTAGAATTGCATACAGGGCAGCGGCTTAAAATTTTATATGCCATATGAATTCCTCCTTAGTTTTATAATACCACATTTATTTATAAAATCAATATTAATATTAAATATATTAATAAAATTTATAAGTTTAATTAACATATTTAATATTGAAGCTTAACCAATAAAAAAAGGAACGAAAACGTTCCCTTTGTATTACTTATTTTTAACCATATATGGTTTTGATGAAGGAGAATTTCTGATTAATACAACATACTGAATATAATCTGTAGTAACTCCGCCAAAAGGTGCATTGATTATATATGGATGCTCATTAAAAGGAGAATTATCCCCATTTAATTTAAACAGCGTAAAATTATCAATTGCTGCACTATTTAGCAGCAGTACATTGCCATATGGATTTAAAATGTATCCTTCAGTATTATCTACATTCCTATGCATACAATTTGAATAGGTATATAGTATCGTTATTATCTTGTCTTTTACAGGAGAGCCATCTCCTGAAAGCTTAGTAGCCAAACTTCCTCCTTTTATCCATTCGTTTTCATAGTTGTGTTGAAATACATGTTCACTCCCAAATTGGCCATAATATTTCCCCTTTGGTAAATAATTATATATTTCAACGAAATTATTGTAAATAGCTTCTTCCCTATAATCGTAGCCTTTTCCTTGATATACTTCTATTGAATTTAATAGATTTTTGCAAACCATATAAAAATCAAAGTATTCATTTTTTAAATACTTTTTATATATACTTTCATTGCCATTAATACTATCTAAAATATCCGTTAATAATAATTTATCTTCCTTTTCGCTGCCTTTACATACTTTATTCCTTAATGTATCAATAAAATATTTTATTTCTTTTGGAGCTTCAGCCTGAGGTAAAATAGAGTTTAAATATCTCCATGCTGTATTTTGCTCGTGCTCAATGTCAATTCCTACCACTCTTATTTTCTTTTCTTCTGGAAGATTTTTATTATAGACATAAACCTTTTTCCAAAAATCATATGAATCAATAGTATAAAACTGTGTACCTGCAAATTCAGAATAAACCTGTTTTAAATAAGTTTCATCCCCTGTTTTAAGGTACATATTAATAAGCTGCGAAGAGCTATACCCCATTTCAGCAAGATAATACTTTACCCCTGCGTTTTTTATAAAATATTTTATAAATGCAAAATTAAGTTCATCATTAAATGCAGTAGCATGAACTTCTCCCGTTAAAAAGACTTCATTGTTTTTAACATCCTTATCTAATAATTTAAAAGATGAATCATCATCTACAGAAGTAACTATGCCGCTATTATTTTCTTTTAAATAATTTGTTATTTCATCTTCCTCTTTTCTGTTATAATCCGAAAGCCTTAGTGGAGTTACTGCATCTGAATTTTTAATTGCCAATACATATTGAAAATAATCTGTAGTTTCCCCTCCTTCAGGGCTATTTACTAATTTAGTTTCCACATTAAAGGGTGATAAAAAACTATTAAGCTTATAAAGAACTATATCAGATTTAGAAGCGTTAAAAAGAAATTCTGTATCCTCTAAAGTATTATTTAAAGGAATATTGTTAAAAGTCTTTTTATATAACAATTGGCTTGAATTTTTATATATTGTAGATATAATCAATGTCTTTCCATAAAATTTTGATTTTTTATTATTTATATTAGCTGCAAAGCTCTTGTCAAGAAATTTATTTGTACCCTCTTTCCTGCCATACACCTGTTCATTTTCAAAAACTCCAAAATACTTACCTGGGTTTTTTTTATAGATCCTTGAAAAGTTAGAAATCATAGTATTTTCATCAAACTTTAAAAAATCTGGCTCCTTAGGTGAATTATCGCTTACTTTCAGCCCTTCTTTTAAATTTTCAATTATGTATTTTAAATCTTCATAATCCTCTCCAAAACATTCTTCTAAATCCTTTTCATTTGAGGATACTATTTTTTCATAGTTTGCTATATACTCCCTTGCTTCATCATAGGTTTTAATGTTAGCATAGTTTTTAATTTTCTCAGCAAAAGGCTTTATTGATTCCGGTATTTTTTTGTCTTTAAGAAGCATGTTTATATATAAAAATGAAATATCAGGATGTTTTTCTGAGTTAAGTCCATAAATTTTTATCCTTTGTTCTTTTGGAATGTTTTCATTATATTTATAAATATTTTTCAATTTGCTTAAATTCTCTTTATTCCACTTATTGGTAAACCTATAACATTCAAATAGTTTATTTAAAATTTCTTCATCCCCGGTGGATAAATACTTATCTATTATTTTCCCTTCACTATACTGCAGCCCTGATATTAAAGAAGTTACCCCAGAATATTCATTTAAATATTCCATTAATTTAACTTCAACAATTTCATTAGCTTGTGTCCCATCTTCAATACCAAGAAGTATAATATCATTTTTTGAGATATCCTTATTAAATTTTTTAAAATTCAATAGGTCATCCTGGTTGTCAAATTCCAAATCAGCATTGTTCTTCATAAGATAGTTGACAACCTTTTCATTTTCTACGTCCTTATTTGAATTGCATCCAGTATTTTGGATAGCTATAATAAACATTACTGATAATAAACCCACTAAAACATAGATACTCTTCTTATTATATTTCACATTACCACCTCTGTCTTTACTTTGTACACACATTATTATATTCCATAAGTTTTTCTTTTTTCCTTCTTTTAGTGTGAAATATAATTTATAAAATATTAAAAAAAGAAGTCTATATGTATATATACACATAGGCTTCTAAATAGCACCAATATTTTCTATGTTATTTTTTGCTTAAATATTCATCTATTGCCTTTGCAGCCTTTTTACCTGCACCCATTGCAAGTATTACAGTAGCTGCACCTGTTACAGCATCTCCTCCTGCATATATTCCTTCTCTTGAAGTAAGACCTGTTTCTTCTTCAGCAATAATGCATCTTTTCTTATTAGTTTCAAGGCCTTTAGTTGTATTAGCAATGAGTGGGTTTGGTGATGTTCCAAGAGCCATTATTACTGTATCCACATCAAGAATAAATTCTGAACCTTCGATTGGCTCAGGCCTTCTTCTTCCTGAAGCATCAACTTCTCCAAGCTTCATTTTTATACATTTCATTCCTTTAACCCAGCTGTTTTCATCTCCAATTATCTCAAGTGGGTTTTGAAGCAAATCGAATATTATTCCTTCCTGCTTTGCATGTTCTACTTCTTCTCTTCTTGCTGGAAGTTCTTCTTCACTTCTTCTGTAAACTATGTGAACTTCAGCGCCAAGTCTTAAAGCTGTTCTTGCAGAATCCATAGCAACGTTTCCGCCGCCTACAACTGCAACTTTTTTTCCAACCTTTATTGGTGTTGCATAATCTGCTCTAAAAGCTTTCATTAAATTATTTCTTGTTAAAAACTCATTAGCTGAATAAACTCCATTTAAATTTTCACCAGGTATTCCCATGAACTTAGGAAGTCCAGCACCAGATCCTATAAATATAGCATCAAAGCCCTCCTTCTCAAATAGTTCATCAATTGTTACAGTTCTTCCTATAACAACGTCAGTTTCAATTTTAACTCCAAGTTTCTTAACATTTTCAACTTCATGCTTTACAACTGTTTCCTTAGGAAGTCTGAATTCCGGGATACCATAAACTAAAACCCCGCCTGCTTCATGAAGGGCTTCAAAAATTGTTACATCATACCCAAGTTTAGCAAGATCTCCTGCACAGGTAAGTCCTGAAGGACCGCTTCCAATTACAGCGACCCTTTTACCATTCTTTGGTTTTGTTTCAGTAAACTCAACATTATTTTCTCTTGCCCAGTCTCCAACAAATCTCTCAAGCTTTCCTATTGAAACTGGATCCCCTTTAATGCCTCTTATACATTTCCCTTCGCACTGAGATTCCTGTGGGCATACTCTTCCGCATACTGATGGAAGTGAGCTTTGTCTTGATATAACTTCTGCTGCTTTTTCATATTCTCCACTCTTTACATAAGCAATAAACCCTGGGATATCTATGCTTACTGGGCAGTTTTTAACACACATTGGATTTTTGCAGTTTAAACACCTTGATGCTTCTTCCTTTGCTTCTTCTGCATTATATCCATAGCATACTTCTTCGAAATTTTTTGCTCTAACCTTTGGTTCTTGTTCTTTTACTGGTATTCTTTTTAAAGCGTCCATTATTTTTCACCATCCAATCCTACAAAACATTTATGCCCTTCTGATTTTTCCTGCATTTCAATAAGTGCTTTTCCCTCTTCAGTTTTATACATTGTCTGTCTTTTCATTGCTTCTTCAAAATTAACAAGATGTCCGTCAAACTCTGGTCCATCGACACATGCAAATTTAGTCTCACCGCCTACTGTAACTCTGCAGGCACCGCACATTCCTGTTCCATCAACCATAAGCATATTTAAGCTTACAACAGTTTTTATTCCAAGTTTTTTTGTAAGTTTTGACACAAATTTCATCATAATCATTGGTCCTATCGCTATTACTTCATCATATTTTTTACCTTGGTTTTCTACAAGGTCTTCTAATAGATTAGTAACTAATCCCTTGTATCCATAAGAACCATCATCTGTAGATGGGTAATAATCCCCCGAAACAGCTCTCATTTCTTTTTCCATAATGAGCAAGTTCTTAGTCTTTGCACCAACAATAACATCAGCCTTAATTCCATTTTCATTAAGCCATTTTAACTGTGGATATACAGGTGCAGCCCCTACTCCTCCAGCTATAAACATTAATTTTTTCTTTTTAAGCTCATCTATATTTTCATGTACTAGCTCTGATGGCTTTCCAAGAGGACCTACTACATCTTCAAAATAATCACTCTCATTATAATTAACCATTTCTTTTGTAGATCCGCCTACTGCCTGAACAACTATTGTGACAGTCCCCTTTTTCTTGTCATAGTCACAAATAGTTAATGGTATTCTTTCACCTTTATCATCCATTCTGATTATTAAAAACTGACCTGGCAGAGCAGAATTTGCAATTCTTGGTGCTTCAATATCCATTAATATGATATTTTCTGCCAATTCTTCTTTTCGTACAATCTTAAACATTTTATTCCTCCCCTTTTTTACTGATTTTAGTTTCCCCTTTATAATTTTATTTATAAAACATCCGTTAAGTTAGGATGCAACCTGACATCTTTCTTTGCCTTGCATTTTTTCAATCTTGTCTGCTGATTAGGATGTCCGCCATCTGCTACCTAAAGATAATGATGGTGAACAGGACAGCCATTTGGCTATCCGATATTAGTTTATCAATTATTTTATAAAATTTCAATTTTCTTTTGTACAAAAATACATGTAAGTTTTGTTTGATATTACAATGAAATGGATATAATGTAAATAATTTAAGATAAACCATGCCAATAAAATATTTTTTAATTAAAAAGTCCCTGCTTATGAAAGCCGGGACTTTTTAAACTGAAAATATTTAAATTAGTTTTAATTTTACAATATCATCTAAGGCATAGTACTATATTATAAAAAATAGTTTTATTATTAATTAAAATGCATTGGTATAAATTTCTTTTACAACTTCCTTTGTTGCATCTACTGGAGCCATGCTTAAAAGAAGATCAAGACTTGGAGTTGTAAATACAAGTTCTGTAATTTTATCTAAATCTGCTTTTGTAAATCCAAGATCTCTTAGTCCTTCCTTGATTCCAAGGTCATTTAACCAATTTCTAACTCCATTAACTGCTTTATCAGTTTCATCCTTAGTTCCCTTTAATTCTGGTAGAACATCTGAAAATATATCTGCTACTACTTCAGGAACTGCAGGGTAAACTACTTTTATAACTGATGGAAGTAATATTCCAAGTCCATGTCCATGAATAACCTTTGGGTTTACTCCGCTTAGTGGATGCTCTAAAGCATGTGTAAAATGTAAAAGTCCATTATCAAAGGCAATTCCTGCAATTAATGAAGCATATGTTAGGTAATATCTTGCTTTTAAATCCTGTGGATTTTCTAAAACAATTGGCAAGTATTTTGATACTAATCTTATAGTTTCTTTTGCTAACAAAACTGTGTATGGGCTTCTAACTTTTGAAGTTGCAGCTTCAAAAACGTGGTTTACAGCATCAACTGAAACATATAATGTCTGATTCCTTGGAAGCCCAACCATAAGCTGTGGATCGTCTATTGCATATATTGGATAAAGACAATCATAAGCTGCAGCTGGTTTAAATCCTTTTTCAGGAATTGTAACAACTGCAAATCTATCAGCTTCTGTTCCAGTTCCATGAGTTAAGTTTATTGCAACTATTGGAGCAGCTTTTTCTGGTGTAAATGTAAATTCATATATATCCCTTGCAGTTTTATCAGTATATGATAGAAGTATTGCAGTGCTCTTTGAAGCATCAATTGGGCTTCCTCCACCAATTCCGATTACTGCCTGTGCACCAAACTCTCTTCCAAGTTTAGCAGCATCATCAACTTCATCTACTGTAGGATTTGGGGTAACTTTGTTATATAATAAATAATCTATATTGCTCTTTTTAAGTGCATCCTCTACATAATCCCAAGCACCAGTTTTTTTGTAAGCACCCTTTCCTGTCATAACAATCACTTTATTTATACCTGACTTTTTAAGGTTTTCAGCAATATCATATATTTTTTTAATTGCTCCAACTCCAAGATAAACTGTTGTTTTTGATCTTATTTCTTTTACCTCATTAATATTTATTTCATCTTCCCACATGAAAAACACTCCCTTCCAGTGTATGTTCGTTAATTTTTTATCATACTTTTATTATATAGTAATAAGGATTTTTTTGCAACATTTTTTCTTCTTTTATATAAGTTTTTTTATATAAAAATTTGTATAAATATATTATTACCTTATTAACAGTAATTTATAAATTCAAAAGAACATGAAATTTAATGATATTTGTATTTCATATGAAAGTTGCTTTTTTCAAAAATTCATGATTTTTGAAAAATAGCCTTTTTCCGGAGGTTTCGAACCCTCTTATAATGAACAAAGTCTTAGAAGAGCAGATTTAAATGGCTAGCATCCGCAATATCTAACGGATGCTAGCCATCTAAATAAACTATCGATTTATCTTACCCTTTAATTTTAATCCTGCTTCATAAAGGACAATGGTAGTAGCAATGGCTACATTTAATGAATCACAATCCCCATACATTGGAATTGATATGAGTTCACAGTTTGTATCATACCACTCCCTTGATATTCCATACCTCTCACTGCCTGCTACAATTGCTACTCTGCCATCAAAGTCACATTCATAATATTCTTTTTGCGCTCTTGTATCAGTTAAGTATATTTTAAAATTGTTTTTATAAAGCCAATCTGTAACCTCATCCATTTCAGCTTCTACAATTGGAATTGTAAAATTTGAGCCTTGACTGCTTTTTATAAGCTTAGGATGAGTAAGCCTTGCTTTTCTGTTGCATAAGATTACTCCATCTCCATCAACCCCATCTACAGATCTTATAATAGTACCGATGTTCCCAGGTATCTCAAGTCCATCAAGTATTACCACAAGGTTTTTTTCTTTAAGTTTAATGTCTTTTAGTTCAAAATGAGGAAGTTTACATATTGCCATAAGTCCATCAGGGTTTTCTCTTTCACTTACTTTTAGAAATACTTTTTTTGAAACTATGTATGAATTTCCTGCAACTTTAACAAACTCATCAATAATCTTTTCTGCTTCAGGAGTAAAGATACATTCTGGGCAAAAAAGAATTGAATCAATTTCCAAATTATATTTTTTTGCCTTATCAAGTGCCCATATTCCCTCCACAACAAATAGCTTCTTAGGATTAGGCTTTGAATTATCTATAATTCCTTTTATTTGCTTTATTTTTGGATGCTGCATCCCAGCAAATTCAATTTTACCCTTATATTTGTTTGCAAAATAATCCATTTTCTCTTCTGCATTTTTTATACCCTGTTCCATTATTTTCACCTCAAAGTTCAATTTTCTATTTTAATAATTATATCACAAAATCCAAAATCCCATTCCATGTATTGGTGAAACAGAAGACTACTTATCCGTCCCGAATTTTTACTTATCCGTCCCAAATTTTTAGTGTCAAAGACCCGAGGTGTTTATTCAAAATGTATGATGAAATAGAAGATTTCTTATCCGTCCCTATTTCTCTTAGTGAAATAGAAAAATACTTATATGTCCCAAATTCTATTTACAATCAACATGCAAAAGTTATATAATAATGATGAAATAACCTATATATACAATATTTGCATTCACAAAGTTGCAAATATTATGAATATTTACAGGTTATAATAAAAAATGGTAGTATAGAATTTTTTTACACTACCTAAAAAATAAAGGGGGAGTAATTATGTTCAGAGCAAAGAGTTTTAAAAAATGGACATCATTGTTTATGACATTATTTATGATCCTTAGCTTTTTAACACCATTTGATGTTAAGGCAGCTGAAAAAACAGTTGACATTCAAATCTTAGCAACAAGTGACACTCATGGAAGATTCATGCCTTATGATTATGCACAAAATGTTGAAGACAAATCAGGAAGTCTTACTCAAGTTTATACAGCTGTAAAAGAATTAAGAAAAGCTAATCCAAACACTATTCTTGTTGATGCTGGAGATTCAATTCAAGATAATTCAGCAAACATATTTTTAAAAGATGATATTCATCCTATGATTGAAGCCATGAATGAAATGGGCTACGATACATGGACTTATGGAAACCATGAATTTAACTATGGAGTTCCAACTCTTGAAAAAGTTTCATCACAATTTAAAGGAGTTCCACTTTGTGGAAATGTCTATAAAAATGATGGGACAAGGCTTGCGAAACCTTATACAATAGTTGAAAAAGCTGGAGTTAAAGTTGGAATAATAGGAATGGTTTCACCAAACATAACAAGGTGGGATGCTGAAAATTTAAAGGGTTATAAAGTTACAAATCCTGTAGATGAAACAAAAAAAGCAGTAGCAGAATTAAAAGACAAAGTTGATGTAATGATTGCTGTACTCCATATGTCAGAGGGAAGCGAATACTCCGAACCAGGTTCTGGGGCAAAAGAAATTGCTGAAGCCTGCCCTGAACTTACAGCCATAGTTGCAGCTCATGAACATAAAGCAGTTCCAGGCACAAAATATAACGGTGTTCTTCTTGTTGAAAATTTAAACAAAGCTCAATCCTTAGCAGCAATTAATATAAAGTTAACAGAAGAAAATGGAAAATATAAAGTTGCAAATAAAGAAACAGATGTTACATCAAAATTATTATATGTTAAAGACAGTAAAACAAAAGCTATAAACTATGAAGCTGATAAAGATCTTTCTGCTTCATTACAACCTTATAATAAAAAAGCAATAGATGATGCAAATGTTGTAATTGGAGAACTTAAAGGTGGAAACCTTGTACCAGATGATGAAGTAAAGGGCATTCCTACATCACAAATTCAAGAAACTGCAATGATAAATCTAATCAATGAAGTTCAGCTATATTATAGTAAAGCTGATGTATCAGCAGCTGCTGCTTTTGATACAAGAGCTAATATGAAAGCAGGTCCAATTAAAAAATGCGATACTTCATTAATTTACAAATATGATAATACTCTATATTTACTTGAAGTTACTGGAAAGCAATTAAAAGACTACATGGAATGGTCTGCAAAATATTACAACACATATAAACCTGGAGATCTTACTGTTTCATTTAATCCAGATATAAGAGGATATAATTATGATATGTTCTCAGGTGTTAAATATGAAATAGATATTTCTAAAGAACCAGGGGAAAGAATCGTTAACCTTAGGAAAATGGATAATACCCCAATTAAGGACACAGATGTTTTAAAACTTGCTGTAAATAATTATAGAGCAAATTCTCATTTAACTGCTAAAACTGGTAATGAAATATATAAAGACGGAAACTTACCTAAAGTTCTTGACAAAGATATGGTAAATGGAGCTGCTGTTAGAGATTTAATTGGACAATATATAAAAGAAGTTAAAGGTGGGGTCATTACTCCTGAACTCAATAATAATTGGAAAATTGTAGGTAACAACTGGGATGCAGCTAAAAGGGCTGAAGCTGTTAAGCTCATTAATGATGGGAAAATTGAACTTCCAGTATCAGCTGACGGAAGAACTCCAAATGTTGCCCCAATAACAGAAGCACAGGTTGAAGAAGCAAAAGTAACTAAAAAAGCTGATATAATTTCTTTCAATGACTATCATGGAATTGTTGAGGAAAATGGAAAAGATATTGGTATTGCTAAATTTGTCGGTGCAATTAAAGCTTATAAGAAGGAAAATCCAAATACAGTCGTTGTATCTGCAGGAGATATGTATCAGGGAACTGCTATTTCTAATTTAAACTATGGAGCTCCAATAAATGACATGGTTAAGCTCCTTGAAGTTCCTGTTTCAGCAGTTGGAAATCATGAATTTGACTGGGGAACAGATAGAATAGCTAAATGGGCAAAGGATGCTGGTTTTGATTTCTTAGCATCTAACATATATGATAAAGCTACAGGAAAACCTGTTGAATGGGCAAAACCATACAAGATTATTGATGTTAATGGACTTAAAATAGGTTTTATAGGGCTTGCAACACCAGAAACAGCGTTTAAGACAAAACCAACAAATGTTGAAAACTTAGAATTTAAAAAGCCTGAAGAAGCCGCTAAAGAATGGACTGCTAAACTTAAAAGCGGTGAACTTCCTGAGGGAAAAGCAGATGTAGTTATTGCACTAACTCATCTTGGTTCAGAGCAAGACAGCAAGACAAAAGAAATTACAGGAGAAGCAGCAGATCTTGCAAAAGCAGATACTGGTCTTGATGCTATAATTTCAGGACATACTCATATGACAGTTGCAGGTACTGTTAATAATATTCCAATCGTTCAAGGCTATAAGCAAGGAAGAGGATATGGAAAACTTCAAATAGCTTATAATACAAAGACAAATAAAGCTTCCATAGTTCCTTCATATGTTGATCTTTCAAAAGACGTTAAAACCCTTCCAGTAGATGCTGATGCAAAAGCAATAGTTGATAAATATGTTAAAGCTTCTGCTCCACTTCTTAATGAAGTAATTGCAACAACTGATAAAGATCTAACTCATGATAAATCTGGTGCATCAATTCTTGGTGAGTGGACATGCGAAGTTATGGCAAAGGCATCAGGAAGTCAAATTGCTATTACAAATGGCGGCGGGCTTAGAACTTCAATTAAAAAAGGCAATATTACAGTAGGTGATCTCTATCAAGTAATGCCTTTTGACAACACACTTGTTACAATGGACCTTAAAGGCTCAGATTTAAAAGCAAACATTGAACATGGTATTGATAACAAAGAGGTTGGCTGGGTTCAAATTTCAGGTGTTATGGTTAAATATGATATGAATAAGCCAGAAGGAAATAGAATTGTTGAAATGAAACTTCCTAACGGAACCCCAATTGATATGAACAAATATTATAAGGTTGTAACCAATGACTTTATGAAAGATGGCGGAGATAAATACGATTTTAAGAATGCAAAGAACATGGTTGATACAAATATTCCAATAAGAGATGCATTAATTAAGGAGCTTAAAGCTGTAAAGAATCTTTCATTTAATAAAGTTAACTATCTATCTTTGGGAACTGCATCTGATGTTAAGACAGATACTAAACCTCAAACTGTTTATCTTGTAAAATCAGGTGATTGCTTATGGATTATAGGAAAGAGGTATAATGTTCCCTATATGAAAATTGCTGAGTTTAATAAAATAAAGAATCCGAATCTAATATTCCCGGGACAAAAACTTATAATCCCAGCTAAATAACATATTAATACATTTTTAAAGGCAGCTTTGGCTGCCTTTATTTATTTTGCAGAATATATTTTTCTTATCGCAGCGGTGTATTAAATCTAAATTACAAATGAAAATGCCAATAATCTATCTGTTTTAGATTTTAAAAAAATATGGTAGAATAATAAGGATAAATGCTACTTATTTTTTTAAATGCATATTTATTAAATTACAATAGAAAGAAGGTACTTACATGAAAAAATATAATATTCCATTTTCACCACCGGATATAACAGAGGATGAAATAAATGAAGTTGCAAAGGTTTTAAGATCAGGCTGGATTACATCTGGTCCAAAATGTGTTGAATTTGAAAGTGAAATTGAAAAATACTGCAAAACTCAAAATGCAGTAACCGTCAACAGTGCTACATCAGGTTTAGAGTTAGTACTTAAAACTTTAGATATTAAACAGGGTGATGAAGTAATAAGTACACCTTATACATATACTTCTACTTCAAGTGTATGTATTAACAGAGGAATACTTCCAACCCTTGTAGATGTTAAAAAAGACAGTTTTTTAATTGATGAGGAAAAATTATACGACGCTATAACTCCAAAAACAAAAGCAATAATGCCTGTTGATATTGGAGGACAGCCTGTAGATTATGACAAAATTAAAGAAGTATTAAAAGCTAAAAATAGAGAAGATATTGTTCTTCTATGTGATTCAGCACATTCATTTGGAGCCTCATATAAGGGTAAAAAAGTTGGAAGCCAATGTGACTTTCATGTATTTTCCTTCCATGCAGTAAAAAATTTAACTACTGCTGAAGGCGGTGCTGTAACATTTAATAATAACAATTTTAATGGTAAGGAGGATCTAAAAAAAGAGTTAAAGGTTAATTCCCTAAATGGTCAAACAAAGGATGCTCTTTCAAAAATGAAATTAGGTTCATGGAAATATGATATTGTAAGCAACGGTATGAAATGCAATATGACAGATATAATGGCTGCCATTGGTTTAGTCCAGCTTAAACGCTATGAAGATATGCTTAAAAAAAGGAAGGCAATTTACGGCATTTATAATGAGGCTTTGTCTAAAAAAGAGTGGGCAATACTTCCTTTTGAAAAGGACAGCAAGGAAACTGAAACTTCATATCACCTTTATCCCCTAAGGATAAGAGGCTTTAATGAAGAAAAGCGCAGTGAAGTTATAAATGCTATGGCAGAATTAGGCATTGCAACAAATGTTCACTTTATACCTCTGCCAATGTTTACACTATATAAAAAGCTTGGATATTCCATTGATAATTATCCAAATGCCTATGCGCAATATGAAAATGAAATTTCACTTCCACTCTATTCAATTCTTAAACCTGAAGATGCAGAAAACGTTGTAAAAGAACTAATCACTTGTGTAGAAAAAATAATAAATAAGTAAAGCAAAAACTCCGGACCGCAAGTCCGGAGTTTTTAAAAATATCTGTTAGAAACTACTCCCCCCCATGGGGAGGAGTAGTTTCGCTATATTTACGGTGCCAGCCTCAATTTTTATGTGAATCATATCTGAAATATATAGGTGCCCTGGCTAACCTTTGATAATTTTTTATTGTATCAACCTTTGAGCTTTTTTTGAAAAAGGAAAATGAAATAGCCTCCCACAAAAAAACCCATCCTCCAACAGTAAAGCATTGTGTTATTGTACTGAAAAATAAATCATCCGATTTACCGCTTAGAATATAGGCAACTGCAAGAAGCAAAAAAGATGTTATTATATAACCTGCAACCTTCCTATATGAATATCTTAAATCTTTCATCTCAAAATCTGTATAAAAATTATAATAAGTTTTAAACCCTGATTCGATTACTTTTTCTTTCTCAGTATTTTGAATTTCCTTGGGCAAATAAAAGCAAATGTTAATACCATATTTAAAAGGAATTTCTAATGAACAATTTTCAATAAATAGTGCCAATTCAGGATCCATGTCCCTTTTCTTATAACTTGCATGATCCCATTCATTAAATATATCTGTATAACTGTCTAATGATACTTCTACTATATAATCTCCTGTTTCATGATTTTTTTCATAAATTTTATTTAAATAATTTATTTTTTTTGACATAAAAAACACCCCATGCATCATAATTATATGCACATCTATTTTAATCAGATACGATCAGATATTGAAGGTAAAATGTTTTTAAAATATACACACATTTATATTTTACCACAAAGTTGAAATAAATTTCATCTTTATTTACAAAAAATTTGATTTGTAATATGATACTAATTCCCATATGAAATTAATCTTCATTCATCCGATGGCTACCATCCGTAATATTCAAACGGCTGCTACATCCCTGGATCGATTCTTCTAAGGCTCAGTTGGAGAAGAGTATTCCTTATAGGCAAGCTCCATCTGAATCTAAGAATCACCTTATGCTTAGCTAGCAGCTGCTATATTTTGTCAGCCTTTTCAACTTATTTCCATTGCTTTTTATTAATTTTTATTACAAAATTAATTTATGATTGATATTATCTTTATAGGGGGGCTTTTTTTTGCAAAATCATACACATGCAGGAAATAACATAATTGATTTTAATAAATACTTCAACACAAAGTATACAGAAGAGGTAATGCAAAACAATACTCTAAGGGAATTTAAGGGTTATTATGAATACTGTTTTATTAACAAGTACGAAGAAAAGTATCCTTATTTTGAAACAGAATCTATTCAATTAGAAGATATATTTGTAACACTACTAAATGCCAGAGGCAGATTATGCTTAGTTTCCTTACTTTTTCCAAAAAATAAATTTAACGTAGATAAAATAAAAAATTGGTTAAATAAATATAAAGTAGATTTTATAAAGGATAAAACCAATAAGATAACTATAAAAAATGCAGAATCAATTGTATCAGGGCTGCTATATCATGATAATGCTATAATACTATCAGTTAAAGGTTTAAATAAATTAACTATTGATACTGAAAAATTTAACGAAGTATCAGATGATTATAGAGAATACGAGCAATATGTTAATACTGCTCATTCTAAAGACATTAACTTTGAAAATAGCAATGATAATTTTTCTATTATTCTAAATGGAACTAAAATGAACTATATACCAAGAATTGAATTTAATAAGGATAGAGATAAAATTATATCAAATGGCAATCTAATATATGCGGATTATATAGATATGTATAATGGCTCAATTGGATTTTTTAATACGGATTTTCCTGAAACCCCGGTATCTTATATAGCAGATAATGATACCAAAATAACAATTGATATAATAGTAAGACAGGATGAAACTAAAATATGTATCATTGAATATAACTACATTATATATACAGAAAACTTTTAGGATATGAACAATTCATATCCTAAAAGTTTTCTTTAAACATTTGCTGTTGTTATAAGGGCAATTGCAGCAGCTTCCATCACATTTATTTTTACTACTCTTTTTTAAATCCCTGTAAAGAATATAAATTGAAAAAGAAATAATAATTATCGTTATAATCAATTCACCAATCATTTTATCACCTCACAAACATTCTTCCAATATTATAGACTCCAAAAGATACAACCCATGCAAGAATAAACTGATAGGCTACAGAAAATATGGCCATTTTATGTCCATATTCTTTTTTCATTGTAGCAACAACTGATATACAAGGTGTATAAAGGAGAACAAAAATAAGAAAACTAAATGCAGATAATGGTGTAAAAACTTTTGGTAAAGCTATTTTAAGATTTCCTCCATATAAAACACCCATAGTCCCAATAATAACTTCCTTAGCCATAAGACCTGTAATAATAGCTACAGAATTTTGCCAAGTTCCAAAACCGAGTGGTTTAAAAATTGGAGTAATAAATTTTCCTATAGCTGACAACATGCTTTTATCTATTGATGCTTCTCCATATAAATTAAAATTAGATAAAAACCATACTAAAACAGATGCAGAAAATATTGTAGTACCAGCTTTTTTAAAAAATCCTTTCCCTTTTTCCCAAGTATGAATGGCTAAATTTTTTATTCCAGGCAGTTTATATTCAGGTAATTCAATTAAAAATGGCTCATCATCTTTTTTAAATATTGTATTTTTAAAAAGCAATGCAATTAAAAATGCTATTATTATCCCAGTTAAATAGAGAACTGAAACTACTAATACTTCATTTCCCGGGAAAAAAATTGATGCAAAAAGAGCATATACCGAAAGTCTTGCATTGCATGACATAAGCGGTACAATAAGTGCAGTTAGTTTTCTATCTTTCTCGCTTTCTAGTGTTCTCGTTGACATTATCCCAGGAACGCTACATCCAAATCCAACCATTAAGGGCATGAATGCCTTACCTGAAAGTCCAACCCTTTCCATTGTTTTATCCATTATTAAGGCTGCTCTTGCCATATAACCGCTGTCCTCTAAAAATGAAAGTCCTAAAAACAATGATAGAATAATTGGGAAAAAAACAATAACCGAACCTACTCCACCTATAACTCCATCCACAATTAAAGATGCAAACCAAGGGCTTGAATTTTTAAGCAGTTCATGCATACCTGGCATAAATTTTTCATAAAATCCTTTACTTAATATATCCTGCAAGGGCTTCCCAACCCAGCTGAAGGTAAACATAAACATAATGTAAAATATACCAATTAAAATTGGATATGCTAAATATTTATTTAATATAATTTTATCAATTTTCTCAGAAACATATTTTTTTTGAGTTTCATTTTTTGTTACACATTTTTTAAGTATACTGTCAATATACTTATATATTTGTTCTTCGTTTCTAAATTGATAATCATTCTCATCTACTGGGCAATTAAATTGCTCCCTCAGAACCGTTTTAACCTCATCTATTCCTACCCCCTTAGAAGCAGAAATGGGAATTACTTTTATCTTTAGTTCTTCTTGGAGCCTCTCATAATCTATTTTTATTCCTTTTTCAGGAAGTGTATCTGCCATATTTAAAAGAAGTATCATAGGTTTTTTAAATTCTTTAAGCTGCATTGTTAAATATAAATTCCTTGATAAGTTTGATGCATCAACTATATTTAAAATAATATCTACATCGCCATTTATTAAAAAATCTTTTGAAACAGTTTCTTCATTAGAATAAGTATCCATAGCATATATGCCTGGCAAATCAACAATTTCTATGCTTTTTTCAAATACTCCTGTCTTTTTTTCTACGGTAACCCCAGCCCAATTTCCCACATATTGATTCGAACCAGTTAGTATATTAAAAAGAGTGGTCTTTCCTACATTTGGGTTACCAAGTAATGCTGCTCTTTTCATAATTAAGCCTCCCTAATTCTTATATTAGCAGCATCTTTTTTTCTAATTGCAATATCATACCCCTTGATATTTAATACTATAGGATCGCCTAAGGGTGCTGCCCCCTTAACTTTTACCTCGCCTCCATTAATAAATCCAAGAGCCATAAGTCTCTTTGCTAATTTGTCATTTCCCACTACTTTTTCAACATATGCAAGCTTTCCTGTTTTTAAATCACATACGCTCATTTACTCTCCACCTTTCATTGATATTGATTATCATTTGCTACTATTAAATAATATCATCTATGCAACAAAAATTCAATACCAAAATGTAAATTTTTTATGTCCGCGGTGGGTTAAATCTAAATTAAGAATTACAGTATTTATTTCTAGTGCAGCAGTCCCTATAGCGGCTGCTACCCCCATGTAAGTGGTTCTAACAGAAAAAGCAAACACACACAAAACCCCTATAACTTTACCTTTATCTTAAGATAAGGGTAAAGTTATAGGGGTTATCTGATAACCTAAGCATTTAATATGTTGTTTTTCACCTGTCTTTAAAGTCGGATATTAAATATGAGTTATCAAATTCAAAATTACTGTATTCATTTGCAAGACCATTAATACAAGCAGAGCTAATAACTAATAACATTCCTCCCTGCGGAGTACATATTATAAAATCAACTAAACCCTGCCCAATTATGATAGCTTCTAATCCTGCAAGCAAAGGAGTTAATCTGGATCCATAACTATCTAATAGTGAAATTTGATTAAAAACATACCATTTCATATATACATATACACTTAAACCTACAATACCCATTGTAGTTGCAATAGTTATCCAGATATTATGTCCATGATACACCCTCCTGCCATGATAAAGAAAATCCTTTGCATAATATGTTCCCGCTAGGCCCCAACCTGTAATTGGTTTATCTTTAAACATAGATAAGCACTTTTTCCAAATTTCTACTCGCCCATCAATAGTCCCAATCAGGTCTCTGCCCTTATAAAAAATCTCTGGAAATATAAATGCTAATAAGAAAAGCATTGTAAAAGATATTGCCAAAAATATTATTTCCTTTTTATGTCCTTTATAATAGGCATAAAAAATTAGTCCAAATGCTAAACCTATAAGGGCTCCCCGTGATCCAGTCCATAAAAGAACAACAGAAAATAATATCATATCTGAGAAATAATAAATTTTCTTTAACTTATTTGAGTTCTGGAAAAAATATAGGCAAATAATAACCATAGCTGAAAACCAAGCCCCAGCTATATTAGGATTTCCAAAGGTTCCCGAAATTCTGCATTTGCCCTTTACTAAAAACTGAGGATACATTCCAAATATATATTTAAATATGTTTGGATTATAACTTTTTTCAGTAATTCTTTCTATTACACCAACTATTGCTGAGAATGTTGAAATAATAATAACCTTTTTTAGAAGGCCTTCTATCTTTTCTTCGTCATTATAATTATATTCAAGATATATACTGAGAAAAAAATAAACTAATATTATTAATGACATAGATGCCGAAACTGGATTTTTATTAAAAACTCCAACGGTGAAAGACCAAATAAAAAGAAATAACATTCCCCAATTCCATTTATTTTTATAATCCATATTAACTTTGCTTATCATTTTATATCCTGAAGCAACCATTGGTATTACCGCCAAGTATGGCGAAAATATCAGTAGAAAAATATTTAAGTAGGTCATCATATTCATATCTCTCCTCTATCGTCGTATTTCATAGTTAGTGTACAACAATAGATAATAAATCAAATTCAATATTTTTTCAACAACATATAATGTAATCTATATTATTGTAAAAAACTTCTTATAAAAAAAGTGTGGATGTTATCCACACTTTCAATGTTTCATTAACCTTTTGACATCTTGGAATTTCCTTTTCCATGGAATACTTCTTCCCAAGCTTTATCTGCATGTGGTTTGAAATCTGCAGCAACTTTATCAAGCTGTGCTTGGAACTCTTTATCATGAAGCATCATATCTGCTCCCTTATCTGATGGTTTTGGATTAACCTTTGCAGCAACTTCTCTTATTACTTCAGGGTTATCAATCATCATACAAGGTCTAAGCATATTTGGTGTATATGGCTGCCTATTTATAAGTTCCTTGAAGAAAGGTCCCTTGAAACAGTCAAGTAATGGTTTACCTTTTACATTATCAGTGGAGAAGTGAGCAAATATACATGGCTCAACATCTTCATGAGAATTAATATGGCAATAATATTTACCTGCAATACATCCTCCAACATATGGAGCATCATTAAAGAAATCTATTAGGAATATCTCCTTAGTTTTTCTCATAGTTCTTACTCTTGAACCAAGTTCAAGCCTCTGCTCTGGTGTAAGCATTAGGTTTACATCAGGATCATCACCTACAGGCATGAATATAAAGTACCATATCATCTTTGCACCTTTTTTAATTATCATATCAACAAATTTTTCTGATGATACAACATCCATATTATATCTGCCAGTTGCTGAAGAAACTCCAAATAAGACTCCTCTTTCATTTAAAAGATCCATCCCATGCATAACTTTATTGAATATTCCTTTTCCTCTTCTTTTATCTGTTTGTTCTTCAAATCCTTCAAGTGAGAACATAGGAACAACATTTGCTAAGTCTCTAACTTTATCTGCAAGCTCTTCATCAAATAATGTTCCGTTTGTAAATGGAACAAATATACAATCATTATATTTTTCATAAATCTTAAGCATATCCTTTACAAAGAAAGGTTCGCCGCCTAATATAACGAAGAAATAAATTCCAATATCTCTTGCTTCTCCTATAATTCTGTCTACTTCTTCCATTGGAATATCATCTTCTCTGCTGTAGTTAGCAGCATAGCACCCTGTGCATCTTAAATTGCATCTCATAGATGGGCTTATAAGAATAACATATGGTGTTTTAATTCCCTGTTCCTGGTAAAGTTTAGCTCTCTTTGGCATACCATACCAAGTAGCATTTGCTAAGAAATTCGTAAAGAACTTTTCAAGACATTTCTTATCAGTTTTTGTTAAAAAGTTCTTTATGTATCTGTTTACTGACGGATACTCATTGTAATATTGATAAACATTATTGACCCTCTTTAAATTGTCTGGATCTTTAACATATTTCCTAATGATATCAAATATTTTATCAATATTATTTTCTGGATCCTTGTAGAAAATATCAACTGCACCTTTAACTATGGCTTCCTTAGTTGACTTCTCCATAGTTTCAATCTTTTTCATACCTAAACACCCCCATAAATTAGGACTTTTTGTTTCTATAAATAATTATTATTTTAATAACATTATAATGATATAATACTTCAGAACTAAAATCAATAATTTTTGTAGAATATTAACAAACTGTTTAAAGTTGTAATATCATTTAGAAATTGTATAAATTAATATAATATTATTAAAAAAATTAATTATAGCTAATTTTTGCAATACTTTTTTAGCATATCCCTCTATCCGATGGCTGCCATCCGTAATATTCAAACGGATGCTGCGCCCCTAGATCAGTTCCTCTAGGACTCAGCTAGAAAGGTTTCCCTTATAAGGGAGTTCCTCTGAGTCTAAGAATCACCCCATCCGATTACCTAACAGCTGCTACACCCCTAAATAAGTTCTTACAAGAATCACTTGATATAGTATATTTTATGCAATCGAACTTATTCATATTTTAACCTACTTCTTCGTGAATTTCAATTATTATTTATGAAAAATAAACTAACAATTTGTAATTTAAAACTATTAATGAACAAATTGCAAACCTAAATTATGAACTCTAATACAAAAGTAACTTTATTGACTGTATATACCAAAGGAATATAATAATATATATGGTAAAAAATATTTTTAGGGGGGAATTAAATAATGTCTAAAATGGCGAGAATTAGATCGAAAAAAACTACTATTGGTTTAATATCAATCTTTTTCATTTCACTAATTTTTGCAGGATGTTCGATTTTCCCAAAAGAAAAAGAGGTACAAGCCCCACCGCTTGTTCAACCACCAAATATTACCTACAAAACTGTTAAAGCTAAAAGAGGTACTATCGTTAAAACACTAAATAGTGAAGGAACTTTTGTTTCACGTAAACAGTATAACGCAGCCTTTACAAATAGAAGTGGATACTTAAAAAATACATATTGTAAACCTGGAGACTTTGTAAAGAAAGGCACCCTCCTTGCAGAATTAGATGATGATAATATTCTGAATTCCATTAAAATTCAAAATATTAAACTTAATATGGCAAAACTTGATTATGAAGAACTTGTTAAGAAAAATTCAGATGAGTATTCAATTGAAAAAGCACAGCTTCAAGTAGAGCTAGAGCAAGCACAGCTAGATAATTTAAATCAAGAGCTCAACAAACTTAAGCTCACTTCAAACTGTTCAGGCCAAATTATAGGACAAGGTAACTTTAAAATTGGAGATTATATTGACTCGTCAAAAGTTATATACACCATAGCAGATGTTAATAATCTTCAGCTTCAAATTAAAACAAATGAGTCTGCTAACTTAAAGGAAGGCTTAGAGGTTGATGTAATTGTTGGAAATACTCCATACAAGGGAAAAGTAGTTGAAATAGCCAGCAGCAATAGTAAAGATGATAAAAGCGGCAATTCCTCATCACTTACAGCCTATATTGATATAAAAAATATCCCTGGAAAAGTTGAATTAGGTGATAAGGCAACTGTAAATTCAGTTATTGATAAAAAAGAAAATGTAATTTTAGTACCAAAAGAATGTGTACAAACATATGAAAACCAAACCTTTGTAAGAGTTCTAGAAAACGATATGAAAATAGAAAGATTTGTAGAAAAAGGAATATCAAATGATACAGAAGTTGAAATCATTAGTGGCATAAAAGAGGGGGAGGAAATCATTGCTAATTAAGGAGGCATTTAACTGACTATAAACTTATTATACGAGGAGGCATGATTATGCTGCAAATGCTTTATAAAAAAATCAAGAAAAACTTTTGGATGGTTCTATGCCTTATAATTGGTGCTTCTATGGCTGTTTCATTGGTATCCAGCGTTCCTATTTATACAAAGGGAATTTTAACTCGTGTCCTTTCAACAGACTTAAAAAAGATGCAGTATGAAGATAAAGTTTTCCCCGGCGCTTATTGTATTACAAAAAATATGGAAAATATCAAAAAAGATGATATAAAAGAATCCTATGATACCATAAATCCAGTAATTGAGTCAAAGATAATACCTGATATTGGGCTGCCTGTTCTATCAAAAAAAGTTATATTTAAAACAGCGGATGATTTAAATATTGTAAATACTCATGATGATGTAGTTAGAAATATGAGAGTTGAGGGAATTTCTGACTTTGAAAACCATATAGAAATAATTAATGGAAAATCGTTAAAAGATTCAAGCAGTGAATCTGGTGTATATAATGCTTTAATATCTCAAAGAACTGCAAAAAACATGGATCTATATACAGGAAAAACCTACGAACTGCAGTGCGAGGATAACCCAAAATTAACTAAAATAAAAGTAGTTGGTATATATAAATATAAGGATGAGAATGACCCTTACTGGCAGCTTGAAGATTGGGAACATTCTGATAGCTTCATAATAAATTTTGATGACTTTAATAATAAATTTATAAAAAATGAAAGTTTTTCTCTTTCAGAAATAACATGGTATACAGCTTTTGATTATTCAAAGATGAATCTTAATAATGTTAAGGCCATCAAATCTGCTTATGAAAAGCAGGCTTCATTAATTAATGATAAGTATGATGCTGCTGCATCCTTTCTTGTATCAGACAAATTAGATGATTATATAAATAAGGAGTCAAAGCTGCAAAATATTTTAATGATTTTTCAAGTTCCTATTATTATAATGGTTATTTTTTATATGATTATGATATCTACACTTATAATTGATAGGGATAAGAATGAAATTGCAATATTGAAAAGCAGAGGGGCAGATAAAAAACAAATATTAAAAATTTACTTATGCGAAAGCCTTTTTGTAAGTCTTATAGCACTTATAATTGGTCCTCCCTTCGGGATGTTTTGCTGCAAAGTAATGGGCATACCTAGTGGCTTTCTGAAATTCAATGACAGACTGCCTATTACTGTGTCTCTAACAAAAACAGAATATTTATATTCCATAATAATTCTCATAATTTTTATTGCAGCAATGATGATCCCAGCTTTAAATGCATCAAAAGTTTCTATTGTTGAATATAAGCAGTCAAAAGTTAGGAAAAGTGCAAAACCTTTATGGCAGAGATTTTATCTCGACATAGCTTTTTTATTGGTATCATTATATGGCATGAATAATTATTTTGGGAGACAAAACATTGTACAAATTACAGGCGTTGATTCTTCTTCTATTCCTATTGATCCTATTATATATTTAATATTTTCACTATTTGTATTAAGCCTTGGGATGTTATTCTTAAGACTTTATCCACATATCATTAATATTATATTTCATATAGGCAGAAAAAGATGGTCGCCCTCATCATATATTTCACTGAACAACGTGAAACGCTCTGACGGTAAAAATCAATTTATAATGATTTTTTTAATATTTACAATTTCCATAGGTCTTTTTAGTATATCCTCAGCAGGAACAATAAATAATGATTTGGAGAACAATATAAAATATATGTGCGGTGCTGATGTAAAGCTTAAATCTTTCTGGACTCCTATAAATGCTAAAACTGCTGAATCAAAAAAGGTTCCCCTTATATATGTAGAACCTGATTATAAAATATATAAAGAATTAAAAGGGGTAAAAAGTTCATGCAAAGTGTTTTCATCTAAAGATGGAGTTATAAATATTAATAGCAGGGACATAGGCAAAACATTTGTAATGGGCATAAATCCATATGAATTTGGTAAGACTGCATGGTTTCCACAAAATCTTTTATATCCAAGTTTTAATTACTATTTAAATTTACTATCCCAAAGCAAATCAAATGTTCTTATATCAAATAATTTGATGGAAAGTAACGATGTAAAGGTTGGAGATTTGGTCTATATTAAATGGGGCAATAGCAGAATGATTCCCTGCGTAGTGGCAGGCAGTATAAACTATTGGCCTACATTTAATCCTAGTGAATACTTATCCTCCGATTTTGTAGTTGGAAATTTAGATTATTTTCAATACAGAATGCCTCTTGAGCCCTATGAAGTTTGGCTTAAATTAAAAGATGCAAATTCTCTTAATTTACTTTATAAGGATATTAAAGATAAGAATTTGGAGTTTCAGTATATTGACTCCATGGAGGATAAAATAACTAAAGAAAAAAGTGATCCTACTCTTCAAGGGATAAACGGCACTTTAACCCTTAGCTTTATTGCAACCCTTATTATAACAGCTATAGGATTTTTAATATATTGGATACTTTCAATAAAAGCAAGAGTTCTTCAATTTGGTATTTTAAGAGCTATGGGGATGTCTCTTAAAAAATTAATTAAAGTTTTAATTAATGAACAAATATTGATATCCGGTGTTTCAATCCTTATGGGATTCATTATTGGAAATATCAGTGTAAAAATATTTTCACCATTAGTTAATATTATGGCAGATAAAAGCGAACAAATTCTTCCTTCTGGCATAATTCCTATTAGCAATACTGAATCCATTAATATGGGCATTGGTATATTATCTATGATACTCATTGGATTATTAATTCTATCAAGATATGTTTCAAAAATAAAAATTGACCAAGCCCTAAAACTGGGGGAGGATTAGTATGGATAATATAATTATAAAAGGCACCAACCTTTGCCGCTACTATAAATCCGGTGAACAAACAATAAATGCATTAAAAAATGTAGATATAGAAATAAAAGAAGGCACATTAACCATTTTAAGAGGCCGCTCAGGCGCTGGTAAAACTACTCTCATTAATATATTAGGTGCAATAGACAGACCTGATGCCGGTGAAGTATATTTTAATAACGCTGAACTTTCTTCCCTTACAGATAAAGAAAGGGATGAGGTTAGACGAATAAACTATGGATTTGTTTTTCAATCTATTGCTCTTATTCCAAATATGACAGCCTATGAAAACATAGAATTCGAATTACTATTATCAAATTATCCCGCAAGCGAAAGGGACAGCAGAATAAAAGACTGTTTAAAACTTGTAGGCCTGTCAAACAGAGCAGTGCATTTTCCTTCACAGCTATCCGGCGGAGAAGCACAAAGAATTGCTATTGCTCGTTCCATTGCACATAAACCTAAGGTTATTTTTGCTGATGAGCCCACAGGAGCTCTTGATACTAAAATGGGCCTTCAAGTTGTAAATGTCTTTAAATCTTTGGTGCAAAATGAGAAACTTACTGTTGTAATGACAACTCATGATCCTAATATGATGGAAATTGCTGATTATGTTTACACCTTACAGGATGGTGAAATTGTAAATGAGTGAAGAAATTAAAATGATTGAATGTGAAAACCTTATAAAAATTTATAAATCTTTAGACAGCGAAGTAGTTGCTCTTCAAGGTCTTGATCTTACTGTAAATAAGGGGGAGCTTATGGCAATTATAGGAAATAGTGGCAGCGGTAAATCTACCCTATTAAACATGATTGGAGGCCTTGATAGGGCAACTGCTGGAAAGCTTTATGTGGATGGGAAAGACTTGTTTCTTCTAAATGAAAAGGAAATGATTGATTACAAAAGAAATACTGTTGGCTTTGTATGGCAAAACAATGCCAGAAATCTTATTCCATATTTAACAGTATCAGAAAATATACAATTGGTTTTAAATATTGGAAAACAAAAGGATATAAAAAATAGAACTAATGAATTAATTGAACTTGTTGGGTTATCTCGCAGGAAAAATAATTGCCTCTCTGAGCTTTCCGGCGGTGAACAGCAGCGTACCGCTATTGCCATTGCTCTTGCAAATAATCCCAGTATCTTACTTGCAGATGAACCTACAGGCTCTGTAGACACGAAAACTGCCTCCCAAATACTTGATGTGTTTAGGGAATTAAATCATGAACTAAAATTAACAATTGTAATTGTAACCCATGATAGAGCCATTGCAAGTAAGGTTGACAGAGTTGCTGCCATAAGGGATGGACGGCTTTCAAGTGAATTCATTAGAAAGAAAAGCTATGCAGAGGAGTTAAAAGAATTAAAATCCGGAATAATTAGTGAGGATAGCTCTGAACAGATAGAATACGCCGTAATAGATAAGTTTGGCAGAGTTCAAATTCCTAATGAGTATTTAGATGAGCTTAATATAAAAGGAAATAGTAAGGTAAAAGTAGAAATTTTAAATGATAAAATTATAGTACTTCCACCTGAAAAGAAATAACCTTCTCAATAATCTTTTATTCGTAATTTAACATCATTAATGAACAAATATTAAATCTAATTTGTGAATAAAGCTCGATAATGAAAAAAAAACTTGCAATTATAAAATA
>DHEX01000092.1:28975-32258 GCA_002400085.1 Clostridiaceae bacterium UBA4839
AAACACCTCTCAAGTTGTATTATACTATATTAGATGACATGCTACAAAGTGTCCACCACCAACATCTCTATATTCTGGGTCTTTCTCAGAGCATATATCCATCTTATAAGGACATCTTGTATGGAATTTACATCCCTTTGGCGGATTTGCAGGGCTTGGGATATCTCCTTGTAAAATTATTCTATTTCTCTTAAGTGTAGGATCAGGAATTGGAACTGCCGACATAAGAGCTTTTGTATATGGATGCAATGGGTTGCTGTATAACTCCTTTTTCCCCGCAAGCTCAACCATGGTTCCAAGATACATAACTCCTACTCTATGGCTTATATGCTGTACTACACTTAAGTCATGGGATATAAACAAATAAGTTAATCCCATCTGCTGCTGAAGATCAGATAAAAGGTTGATAATTTGAGCCTGAATAGAAACGTCAAGGGCTGAAACNNTATCTTCTTATATGATAAGGAGCAAGTCCGCACTTTGTTATTGCCTCCACTACTCTGTCCTGGACTTCGCTTTTAGAACAAAGCTTATGATCAATCAATGATTCACCTACAATTTGCCCTACATTCAATCTTGGGTTTAAAGAACTATATGGATCCTGAAATATAATCTGCATTTTAGTTCTTAAATCCCTAAGTTCCTTTTTATTAGCCTTATAAAGGTCTTTGCCTTCAAAATATACATTTCCAGATGTTTTATCAAGCAATCTTATTATTGTTCTTCCAAGTGTAGATTTTCCACAGCCAGATTCCCCAACAAGACCTAATGTCTCACCCTTTTTTATTTCAAAAGAAATCCCATCAACAGCCTTTACGCTTCCGGTTACTTTCTGAAAAGTTCCTGATTTTATAGGAAAATACTTTTTAACATTTTCAACTTTCATTAGGGCTTCAGACATTTATTTCACCCCCTCATCATATAACCAGCATGCTACTTTATGACCATTTTCCAACTCAACTGTACGTGGTGCCTTCTTTTTACATATATCCATGCATTTTGAGCATCTTGGATGAAAATAACATCCCTCTGGCATATTAAGTGGATTAGGAACCTGACCTGGTATTGTAGTTAGTTTATCTTTGTCTTCATTTATTTTTGGCTTTGATTCAAGGAGTCCAACTGTATATGGATGTAATGGGTTTTTATATAAATCAAGTACTGGGGCCTCTTCAACAACCTTTCCAGCATACATAACTACAACATAATCTGCCATCTCAGCAACAACACCAAGGTCATGAGTGATAAGCATAATTGAAGAATTAAGCCTTTTCTTTAACCCTCTCATAAGATCAAGTATCTGAGCCTGAATTGTAACATCAAGGGCAGTTGTCGGCTCATCTGCAATAAGAAGCTTCGGGTTGCATACCATAGCCATGGCAATCATTGCCCTTTGCCTCATGCCGCCGCTTAGTTCATGCGGGTAACAGTCTACTATTTCGTCAGCTCGTGGAATTCCAACCTTCTTTAAGGCCTCAATAGCCTTTTTTCTAGCTTCAGCTTTATCAAGATTTTGATGAAGCATTAATACTTCTTCAATTTGAAAGCCAATTGTAAATACAGGATTTAATGATGTCATTGGTTCTTGGAAAATAACTGAAATTTCATTTCCTCTCATATTTCTTAGTTCCTCTTCACTCATTTCAAGAACATTTTTGCCATCAAAGATTATTTCTCCACCTTCAATTACTCCAGGGGGATTAGGAATAAGCCTTATCATGGACATTGCAGTTATGCTCTTCCCACATCCTGACTCCCCAACTATTCCTACTGTTTCTCCCTCTTTTATTTTAAAGCTTACATCATCAACAGCTCTAACAACTCCATCTTCAGTGTAAAAATAGGTTTTAAGGTTTTTTATTGTAATTAGATCCTTTGCCATACCTGCCCCTCCTATCGTTTGAGTTTTGGATCAAGGGCATCCCTTAGTCCATCACCTAATAAATTTATTGCCATTACAGTTAGGAAGATACAAACTCCTGGTGGTATCCACCTCCATGGCTGAAAGGTCAATGTATAAATATCTTGAGCACACTGAATCATATTACCCCAAGACGGTGTCGGAGGTGTAACTCCAAGTCCAAGATAGCTTAATGATGATTCTGTCAAAATTGCTCCGCCAACACTAAGTGTTGCAGAAACTATAATGGAAGCAAAAGTATTTGGCAAAAGATGTCTGAATATTTTTCTCCTATCCTTTAATCCAAGTGCCTCAGCAGCTTGCATAAACTCTTGCTCTTTAAGTGATAATATTTGTCCTCTGATAAGACGGCATAATCCGCCCCATCCAATAATACCTATGATAAACATAACAACATATATTCTATATTTAGGATCAACATGCCTTGCTGACATAACAGCAGAAAGCATTAATAATAGAGGCAAAAATGGGAAGCACATTAAAATATCAACAAGCCTCATTATTATGTTGTCAACTACTCCACCATAATAACCAGCTATTCCGCCAAGTATAGTCCCAATTAAAACCTCAATAGCAACTGAAACAATACCAACGGATAATGATATTCTTCCACCATACATTAATCTTGCAAAAACATCCCTTCCTACCTCATCGGTACCAAGAATGTGCTGCATGCTTGGAGCTGCATTAATATTTTCAATATCAGTTGCTTCCATTGCATAAGAAAAAAATGGGCCAATGACTGCAACTGCAACTAATATTATCAATGTATATAATCCAATCATTGCAAGCTTATCCCTTTTTAATCTTTTCCACACTACCTTCCATGGGCTCATTATATCTTCTTGCTTTGCACCTTTTATATTAACTTTTTTTTCAGTATTAGTTTCCATAGTGCACCCCCTACTTTAACCTTATTCTTGGGTCAACCAGTGCATAGCTGACATCGGCTATGAGGTTGCCAAGTAAAGTTAAAACTGCCAAAAACATATTAATACCCATAAGCAGCATAAAGTCTCTGTTATTAACTGCTATCAGGCTAATAGGTCCAATTCCAGGCCAATTAAATAGTTGTTCCGTAATCATTGCTCCAGAAAACAGTCCAGGTAGTGACATGCCAAATATTGTTACAATTGGGATCATCGCATTTCTAAGGGCATGTTTATATATAACTACTTTTTCACGAAGCCCTTTTGCTCTTGCCGTTCTAATATAATCCTGCCTTATAACTTCGAGCATGGAAGATCTTGTATATCTCATTATACTAGCTAAACTTCCAAAAGTTAAAACTATTAATGGCAGCGCCATATGATACATTACATCCTTAAAGGCTGCAAAGCCTGTAGCACTACTTCCTGCTGT